>JBATPF010000501.1:0-9537 GCA_049291355.1 Giesbergeria sp. | reverse complement strand
GGCTGGCGGCGCAGTGTCAGCGGCTGGCCGACCTGGGCGCAGGCAGCTTCGAAGGCTTCGGGCAGCAGTTGTTTTTCAAGCAGGAATTTGTCGGCCAGGCCCTGGTCGATCAGGATGCCGCCGGGGTAGGGAGGGGCTTCGTGCGATGCCATCAGCACACTGGCGTCGTGTTGGCGCCATTCGGCTTCGTCATCGCCCAGGTAGCCGGTGAAGGCTTTGCGGCCCCAGGGGCATTGCGTGGGCGCGGAAATCGGTGCCAATGCCGACAGGCTTTTGAACATGCCCGGGTGGCGCAGCGCCAGCGTCAGCGCGCCGTGGCCGCCCATGGAATGGCCAAAAATACCCACGCGTTCCAGGTTGATCGGCAGGTGTTGATCCAGCAGTGGCAGTAGTTCGTGCGTGAGGTAGCTCTCCATGCGCCAGTGCGCGTCCCACGGCGCCTGCGTGGCGTCGAGATAAAAACCGGCGCCTACGCCAAAGTCCCAGCTGTCGGCTTCACCCGGTACCCCCGCGCCGCGGGGGCTGGTGTCGGGCGCCACCAGTGCCAGGCCCAGCTCGGCCGCGAGGCGCTGGGCACCGGCCTTGGTCATGAAAGTTTCTTCATTGCAGGTCAGGCCCGCCAGGTAGATCAGTGCTGCTACCTTGGCGCCCTGCAGCGCCTGGGGCGGCAGGTAAACCGAGAACTTCATCGGCAGACCGATTTCCCCCGAGCGGTGCTGGTAGAAGCGCTGTGCACCGCCGAAGCAGGCGTGGGCATTGAGAAGATCGAGGGACGTATTGGTCATGAAACTCACAAAACCATAGCTGCTTGCCCTTATGCAGAGAGCGATAGCGGCCATTTTTAATCAAAAAATCAACCATGGCGGCGCTGTCAGCGCCTAGCTCAATAGATGACGACCGAGCGGATCGACTTGCCTTCGTGCATGAGATCGAAGGCGTGGTTGATGTCTGACAGCGGCATGGTGTGCGTGACAAACGGGGCCAGCTGGATCTTTCCGCTCATCGCGTCCTCGACCATGCCGGGCAGCTCGCTGCGGCCCTTGACGCCACCAAAGGCCGAGCCCATCCATTTGCGGCCGGTGACCAGCTGGAACGGACGGGTAGAGATTTCCTTGCCTGCACCCGCCACACCGATGACCACCGACTGACCCCAGCCGCGGTGCGCGCATTCCAGCGCGGCGCGCATGACCTCGACGTTGCCGATGCATTCAAAGCTGTGGTCCACGCCCCAGCCGGTCATCTCGACGACAACTTGCTGAATCGGCTTGTCGAAGTCCTTGGGGTTGATGCAGTCGGTGGCGCCAAAGGTGCGGGCCAGATCGAACTTTGCGGGGTTGGTATCGATGGCGATGATGCGACCGGCCTTGGCCAGTTTTGCTCCCTGGATGGCCGCCAGGCCGATACCCCCCAGGCCGAACACGGCAACGCTGTCGCCCTCCTGCACCTTGGCGGTGTTCTTTACCGCTCCCAGGCCCGTGGTCACACCGCAGCCCAGCAGGCAGACCTGCTCGGGATTGGCGCCCGGGTTGATTTTGGCCAGCGACACCGCCGCCACCACCGTGTATTCGCTAAAGGTCGAGCAACCCATGTAATGGTAGATGGGCTCGCCGTTGTAGCTGAAGCGCGTGGTTCCGTCGGGCATTACGCCCTTGCCCTGGGTGGCGCGCACGGCCACGCACAGGTTGGTTTTGCCGCTCTTGCAGAACAGGCATTCGCCGCACTCTGCCGTGTAGAGGGGAATGACATGGTCGCCAGGCTGCACGCTGGTCACGCCTTCGCCCACTTCGATCACGATGCCTGCGCCTTCGTGGCCGAGCACGGCCGGGAACACGCCTTCGGGGTCGTCACCGCTCAGGGTGAAGGCGTCGGTATGGCAGACACCGGTGTGGGTGATCTTGACCAGTACCTCGCCCTTTTGCGGCGGGGCGACGTCAATTTCAACGATTTGCAGGGGTTCTCCGGCTTTGAAGGCAACGGCGGCGCGGGATTTCATGGGCAGGTCTCTGAGAGGCAGCGGAAACGGGCGGAAGCGGGCAGTGTAATATCAATGGCCCTGTGCTGTGCCACCCGGCGAACGCACGACTGTAGGCCATGCACCATCCCGCAGCGGCGTTGAAGGCCAATATCACCACGTTCGGTTCCCATTCAGCGACGCAGCGGCAGAACAGACCGACTCGGCCATAAAAAAAGCCCGCCGGGACACGGCGGGCTTTTGTAGCGCCAAAGCGCCTGCTTCAACTTCCCGATTGGATATCGCGGCGCACCGAGCCCGTGTAGAGCTGGCGCGGACGGCCGATCTTGTATTCGGGGTCGCTGATCATCTCGTTGAGCTGGGCGATCCAGCCCACGGTGCGGGCCAGTGCGAACACACCGGTGAACAGATGCACCGGAATGCCAATCGCGCGCTGCACGATGCCCGAATAGAAGTCCACGTTGGGGTAGAGCTTGCGCGAGACGAAATAGTCGTCTTCCAGGGCGATCTTTTCGACTTCCTTGGCCAGCTTGAACAGGGGGTCGTTCTGCAGGCCCAGCTCGGCCAGCACCTCGTCACAGGTTTCCTGCATCAGCTTGGCGCGTGGGTCGTAGTTTTTGTAGACGCGGTGGCCAAAGCCCATCAGCTTGACGCCGGAGTTCTTGTCCTTGACCTTCTCCATGAACTCGCCCACCTTCGAGATGCCGCCTTGGCGCTGGATGTCTTCGAGCATGTTCAGGCAGGCTTCGTTGGCGCCGCCGTGGGCAGGGCCCCAGAGGCAGGCCACGCCAGCGGCAATGGCGGCAAACGGATTGGTGCCCGACGAACCGCACAGACGTACCGTGGAAGTGGAAGCGTTCTGCTCATGGTCGGCGTGCAGGATGAAGATGCGGTCCAGGGCGCGTTCCAGCACCGGGTTCACTACGTAGTCCTCGCACGGTGTGCCGAACATCATGCGCAGAAAGTTGCCTGCGTACGAGAGGTCGTTGCGCGGGTACATGTACGGCTGGCCGACGCCGTACTTGTAGGCCATGGCAACAAGCGTCGGCATTTTGGCGATCAGGCGGATGGCGGCGATGTCGCGGTGCTGCGGATTGTTGATGTCGGTGCTGTCGTGGTAGAAGGCCGAGAGGGCGCCGATCAGGCCGGTCAGCACCGCCATTGGGTGCGCATCGCGGCGAAAGCCCCGCAGGAAGAACTGCATCTGCTCGTTCACCATGGTGTGGTTGATCACGAGCTTGTGGAAGTCGCTGCGCTCCGTGGGGTTGGGCAACTCGCCCTTGAGCAGCAGGTAGCAGGTGTCGAGGTAGTCGCACTGCGTGGCCAATTGCTCGATCGGGTACCCACGGTAGAGCAGCTCACCCTTGTCGCCATCAATGTAGGTGATGGCAGACTGGCAGGCGGCGGTCGACAGAAAACCTGGGTCGTAGGTGAACATGCCCGTCTGCGCGTACAGCTTGCGGATGTCGACGACATCGGGGCCGATGTTGCCTTGGTACACGGGCAAATCCACGCTGGGGCCACCGTTGCTGAAAGACAGGGTGGCTTTGTTGTCAGCGAGCTTCATTGTTCGATTCCTTTGGTGAGATTGCTTTGATCGGTCAGGGGTTGCGTAGGGATCAGGCCCCATGGGCGGGTGTGGCACCGCTGTCTCGCAGCATGGACAGCACCGTATGCACGGCAGGTAGGTCCAGTGCGTCACTGGGTTCCTTGCGGCGCAGCAGCAGATCCAGCAGGTCGTTGTCGGCCAGATCCATCAAGGCGCCCATGCCTTCGGCGTGGAAGGTGGTGAGTTCGCCTTCGTGCCGCAAAAAAAACTGCTCAATGAACAGGTCGTTTTCCAGCAGCCCGCGCCGGCAGCGCCAGTGCAGCTTGCTAAGGGCCCGCGCGTCGAGCGCAGGCGACGGGTGGCTGGCGGTGGGCGCTGGCATGCCGGGCATCAGATGGCGCGACGCACCATCAGCTCTTTGATCTTGCCGATGGCGCGCGTGGGGTTCAGACCCTTGGGGCACACGTCGACACAGTTCATGATCGAGTGGCAGCGGAACAGGCGGAAGGGATCTTCCAGATTGTCCAGACGCTCGCCCGAAGCCTGGTCGCGGCTGTCGGCCAGGAAGCGGTAGGCCTGCAGCAAGCCGGCGGGGCCAACGAACTTGTCGGGATTCCACCAGAAACTTGGGCACGCCGTGGAGCAGCTTGCGCACAAGATGCACTCGTACAGACCATCGAGCTCTTCGCGCTGTTCGGGCGACTGCAACCGCTCTTTTTCGGGCGGGATCTCGTCGTTGATGAGGTAGGGCTTGATCGAGTGGTACTGCTTGAAGAACTGCGTCATGTCCACGATCAGGTCGCGAATCACCGGCAGGCCCGGCAGGGGCTTGAGCACGATCGTGCCCTGCAGCGTGTTCATGTTGGTCAGGCAGGCCAGACCATTCTTGCCGTTGATGTTCATCGCATCTGAGCCGCAGACGCCTTCGCGGCAGGAACGGCGGAAAGACAGCGCGGGGTCTTGCTCCTTGAGCTTGATCAGGGCGTCCAGCAACATGCGCTCGTGCCCATCCAGCTCGACCTCGATGGTCTGCATGTAGGGCTTGGTGTCCTTGTCCGGGTCGTAGCGATAGATCTGAAAAGTACGTTTTTGCATGGTGTTTTTCTCGTGAGGCAACCAGGTGTTCAGAACGTGCGAACCTTGGGCGGCACGCTATCGACCGTCAGGGGCTTGAGAGTGACGGGCTTGTACGTCAGCGAGTTGTTCGCGCTGTGCCACAGCGTGTGCTTGAGCCAGTTGACGTCGTCGCGGCCAAGCGGTGCCGTGGGGTGATCGGCCGGATGCTCGTAATCATCGACCATGTGCGCGCCGCGGCACTCCTTGCGCGCTGCGGCCGACACCATGGTGGCCTGCGCCACTTCGATCAGGTTGTCCACTTCGAGCGCCTCGATGCGCGCCGTGTTGAACACCATGGATTTGTCTTTGAGCTCAACGCCGCCAACGCGTTCGCGCAATGCGGCCACCTTGGCCACGCCCTCGTCCATGCTGGCCTGGGTACGGAAAACCCCGGCGTGCTGCTGCATGGTGGCGCGAATGTCTCCGGCCAGGGATTGCGAGTAAATGCCGCCCTTGGAGTCCTGCAACTGGTTCAGGCGTTCGAGCGAGCGCTCGGCTGCGTCCTTGGGCAGCGGCTTGTGCTGTGCGTTGCGGGCGTTGAATTCGACAATGTGGCGGCCCGCCGCCTTGCCGAACACCAGCAGGTCCAGCAGCGAGTTCGTGCCCAGCCGGTTGGCGCCATGGACGCTCACGCAAGCGCATTCGCCCACCGCGTAAAGGCCGTTGACCACCTGATTGGCGTTGCCGTCGTGCGTGACCACCTGGCCGTGGATATTGGTGGGAACACCACCCATCTGGTAATGGATGGTCGGCACCACGGGGATGGGTTCCTTGGTGATGTCCACGTTGGCGAAGTTGACACCAATTTCGTACACCGAGGGCAGGCGCTTGTGAATCGTCTCGGAGCCCAGGTGATCGAGCTTGAGCAACACGTAGTCCTTGTTGGGACCGCAGCCGCGCCCTTCCTTGATTTCCTGGTCCATCGAGCGCGACACGAAGTCGCGCGGTGCCAGGTCTTTCAGCGTGGGCGCGTAGCGCTCCATGAAGCGCTCACCGTTGCTGTTGAGCAAGATGGCGCCCTCGCCGCGGCAGCCTTCGGTGAGCAGAACGCCCGCACCGGCCACGCCGGTGGGGTGGAACTGCCAGAACTCCATGTCCTGCAGCGGGATGCCGGCGCGTGCCGCCATGCCGAGGCCGTCGCCCGTGTTGATGAAGGCGTTGGTGGAAGCCGCAAAGATGCGGCCTGCACCGCCGGTGGCCATCAGCACGGTTTTGGCTTCCAGGATGTACAGGTCACCCGTTTCCATCTCGAGCGCAGTGACGCCCACCACATCACCGTCCTGATCGCGGATCAGGTCCAGCGCCATCCATTCGACAAAGAAGTTCGTTTTGGCCTTGACGTTTTGCTGGTACAGGGTGTGCAGCATGGCGTGCCCCGTGCGGTCGGCAGCAGCGCAGGCGCGTTGCACGGGTTTCTCGCCATAGTTGGCGGTGTGCCCGCCGAAGGGGCGTTGGTAGATCGTGCCGTCCGCGTTGCGGTCAAACGGCATGCCGAAGTGTTCCAGCTCGTACACCACGTTGGGTGCTTCGCGGCACATGAATTCCACGGCGTCCTGGTCGCTGAGCCAGTCGCCGCCTTTCACGGTGTCGTAGAAGTGGTAGTGCCAGTTGTCCTCGCTCATGTTGCCGAGCGAAGCGGACACGCCGCCTTGCGCGGCCACCGTGTGCGAGCGGGTGGGAAACACCTTGGACAGCGAGGCCACGTTGAGGCCGGCGCGCGAGAGTTCAAGCGCCGCGCGCATGCCGGAGCCGCCGGCCCCGATGATGACGACGTCGAACTTGCGCTTGGTGATATTGGCGTTGGTATAGCTCATGAAATTTAGCCTTTGATCGCAAAAACGGAGCGCGCGCTCACAGACGCCACAGGACCTGGGTGCCCCAGCCCACGCAGCCCAGGAGCCAGACAATGGTGAAAACCTCAAGGACCAGGCGCAGACCGACCGGTTTGATGTAGTCCATCCAGATGTTGCGCATGCCCACCCAGGCGTGGTACGCCAGGGCAAAGATGACCACAAAGGTCAGGAATTTCATCCACTGCGCGGCAAAGATGCCCGCCCAGAGGTCGTAGCCGAGAGGACCGTGCTTGAGCAGCACCTGGGCAATCAGGGCGATGGTGAACAGCACCATCAGCACCGCAGTGACGCGCTGGCTGAGCCAGTCGCGCATGCCGTAGTGGGCACCGACGATGGTGCGCTTGTTTCCGTAGTCAGTCATGGATGTTTCCTCGTTTTGTGTAATGCCGACGCGCTGAGAAACCGCTGGTCCGGCCGCTCAATAGAGGCCAAAAAGCCGCGCGCCCAGCAGCAGCGTCAGCACAATGGCCAGCCCGATGGCCGTCAGCCCCGAGGTTTTGCCAAACTGGTTGTTCACCGCGTGGTGGTCGATGTCCATGATCAGATGCCGAATTCCGGCAAACATGTGGTGCAGATAGCCCCAGATCAGCCCCAGGCTGACGAGCTTGAGCAGCCATCCGGGGACAATTCCCAGGCCCGATGAGAAAGCGCTCGTGAATCTTGCGAACGACACCTCGGAAGACACGGATGTGTCGAAGAACCAGATCACCAAGGGCAATAAAAGGAACATCACAGCGCCGCTGGCGCGGTGGAGGATCGAAGTCCACGCGGCCGCAGTCATGCGGTAGGTGGTCAGGTCCTTGAAGGCGTTGATGTTGCGAAACTCGGGTCGCTTTTTCGCTGTATCGGTCATGAGAGTGCTTTCGTGGGATGTAACTGCGTTGTAATTTTCGCTGCAACTGCACGCAAAATTCTATTGCAATGCAGCAAACTGCATTTGATGCAGGTGGAATAGAAGTGCATTCGCGACTGTCCGGCTAGGGTCCAGGGCTGCTTTCAGCTCAATTCATTGCGATAGTGGTGGGTGTCCGTGCGATACAGGCCACGGCGTAACTCCATTGGAACTTCGTTGTAGGTGTAGGAGGTGCGTATCACGCTCAGCAAAGGGGTGGCTGGCGTCACCTGCAGCAGGGCGGACTGCTCTGCATCGGGCAGAACGGCGCGAATTTTTTCGTCCGCGCGCACCATGCGTACACCGAACTCCAGTTCGAGCATGGCGTAGGTGGGCCCGGGGTAGTCGCTCATTTGCTGGGCCGTCAGGCCTTTGAACGCGGCGCCGGGCAGCCACAGATCCTCAAGAATGGTCGGCACCCCGCGAAACGCCAGCACCCGGCGCGCCTGAATCACCGATTCGCCGCTGCGCAGTCCCAGGGCGCGAGCGACTTCGGCGCTGGCGCGGCTGCTGCGGCAGTCGATGATGCGGCGCTCGGCCGGGCCTTCCGTGGCGGCATCGCCACGGTCCGGCATCAGCTTCAAAAAGCGGTATTGAACGTGCTGCTCTGCATGCGTGGCCACAAACGTGCCTTTGCCTTGGCGGCGGACGAGCAGATTTTCGCTCGCCAGTTCGTCAATGGCCTTGCGCACGGTGCCTTGGCTGACGCGAAAGCGCGCCGCCAGATCCATTTCGCTCGGAATGGATTCGCCCGGCTTCCACTCGCCTGACTGCAGGCTTTGCAGCAAAAGTCCCTTGATCTGCTGATACAGCGGGCTGAATGCCGGCGCAGGCAGGCCACCCGCGCCGGGCGGTGGTGCAAGTTCAGGGACGGACGGGGGATTGGACGACATGGAAAAAGCCCGCAATGCAACCAGGCGCGCCGCTTGAATTGAATAGCCTGTGCAACGCTGCCTGAGCGTATCGAGCGCTGAGATCATATCTTATATAAGACATAAGACAAATTGACGCAGTGCGGAAAACGGCAGTAAAATCATCGGCTGTTTGCGGGGCACACGCTGCGGGGGACAGAAAGCAGGTGGCAGCCACTGCGCTCGTTTTCTGTTTCTTTATCCATCGGAGTTCACCATGAGCAAAACGCCCGTTCGCGTTGCCGTTACCGGCGCCGCAGGCCAAATCGGTTACGCCCTTCTGTTTCGCATCGCCTCGGGCGAAATGCTGGGCAAAGACCAGCCGGTGATTCTCCAGTTGCTCGAAGTTCCGGTCGAAGGCCCGCAAAAAGCGCTCAAGGGCGTGATGATGGAGTTGGACGACTGCGCATTCCCGCTGCTGGTCGAGATGACCGCGCACAGCGATCCGATGACGGCTTTCAAGGATGCCGACTACGCGCTTCTCGTGGGCTCGCGCCCCCGCGGCCCCGGCATGGAGCGTGCTGAACTGCTGGCCGTCAACGGCGCCATCTTCACCGCTCAGGGCAAGGCACTCAACGCCGTCGCCAGCCGCAACGTCAAGGTGCTGGTCGTCGGCAACCCGGCCAACACCAATGCCTACATCGCCATGAAGAGCGCGCCCGACCTGCCGCGCAAGAACTTCACCGCCATGCTGCGCCTGGACCACAACCGCGCCGCCAGCCAACTTGCCGCCAAAACCGGCAAGCCCGTGGCGGACATTGAAAAGCTCACGGTGTGGGGCAACCACTCGCCCACCATGTACGCCGACTATCGCTTTGCCACCATCAAGGGTGAGAGCGTTGCCAAGATGATCAACGACCAGGAATGGAACGCCAACACCTTCCTGCCCACGGTCGGCAAGCGCGGCGCAGCCATCATTGAAGCGCGTGGCCTGTCATCTGCCGCCTCGGCGGCCAATGCCGCTATCGATCACATGCGCGACTGGGCGCTGGGCACCAACGGCAAGTGGGTCACCATGGGCATCCCTTCCGATGGCGAGTACGGCATTCCCAAGGACGTCATGTTCGGCTTCCCGGTCACCTGCGAGAACGGCGAATACAAGACTGTCGAAGGCCTGGCCATCGACGCCTTCAGCCAGGAACGCATCGAAAAAACGCTCAAGGAACTGACCGACGAGCAAGCCGGCGTCGCTCATCTTCTGTAAAGCGGACTGGCAAGTGCAGCATCCGCGCGACGTTCTGCAG
>JBATPF010000500.1:0-14314 GCA_049291355.1 Giesbergeria sp. | reverse complement strand
CCGAGCTCGACCTCTTTGAGGATCGCCACGATCTGGCTTTCACTGAATCTTGATTTCTTCATGTAGAGACTCCATTCGATTGGAATTCTCTACTTCACGCTGGTACAAGTTTTCGAGGTGGCTTCACGCTGTTTACCGGTGCTAGCCGCGATAGCCTGTTGCAATCTCTGCGCTCCCAGCAAGACAACGTATGGGCATATCAGTTCAACTGGAGTCAAGAGCCCGCACCTTGGAACGATGTGTATGGTTCAGCCCATGCATTTGATCTGCCGTTCGTATTTGGTAACTTTGGTCCTTCGGTTTTTGCCAAAGCGGTCAATAGCCGGGCCAATGAGCCTGGGCGTCTGGCCCTCTCAACTGCAATGATGGGGAGTCTGGGAGCATTTTTGCGCACGGGCAACCCAAACCATGCGGCACTAGGCAAGACGTGGGAGCCGGCGCCTCGGATCTGGTTGTTTGATGCGGATCTGTCTGATTTGCGCATGGGCCAGAAATAGGGTGGTACCGCAGGCTCGTCAGTCGCCGGCTGTGGCCTTTAGGTGCGCCGCCAGCGCGTCGTCGTCCACGATGGCCACTCGCCCGAAGTCCAAGGACACGATGCCTGAGCCTTCCAGGCCGCGCAGCACGCGGTTGACGGTTTGGCGAGACAGGCCGCACAACTGGCCGATTTCTTCCTGGGTGAGGTTGAGCCTGCGCGTGCTGCGCCAAAAGAGGCGACTGAGGTACAGCGCCACGCGGTGTTCTGTCGAGCGCATGCGACCGGCTTCAATGATGGCCATGGCCTGGCCCAGCCGCATGTTCATGTGCAGCACCAGAAACTGGTTGAATGCCAGGCTGGTCTCGCGCAGGGCGGCGAACAGGGGAAGGGGCAGGCACAGCATGTACGTAGGGCGCAGGGCCACCACGTCATACCTGCGCGGCTCAGGCTTCATGGCAGAGCCTTCACCGAACCAGTCGCCGTCGGACACGCCGATGAAGGCCGATGCGCGTCCCCTGGATCCAGGGCTTCGCAGCATGACCAGCCCGGACAACACGGCGTGCCAGCCCTCCACGGCAGAGCCTGCCTGCAGCATGACGTCGCCCTTGGCGCCTTCGGTGGAATACACGCCGTGGCGCAGCCTTTCCTGCAGATCTTTCGGCAAAGAGGCAAACCAGGGCTGGCAAGCAATGAAACGTTCCCCAGAAGGGGTGGTGCAAAACATGGCTGGATTGTCACGCCATGCCTGTGCACCAGTGCGGGAAAACCCGTTGTAAATGTCAGGCAGGCGACAGGTGTTGGATTTCCACCCCCGGCAACGCACACTGCGCTGCCCTTGCGTCGGGTATGAGGCAAAAGTGGCCCAATGAAACGGAGACAGATATGCTGAAAAAGAGGCGTGTGCTGAGAGTGCTGCTTTCACTGGCACTGCTGGCGCCCTGGGGGGCGCTGCGCGCGGGTCCGGGCGTCACCGACAGCGAGATCGTTATTGGCCAGTCGCTTGGACTGACCGGCCCGCTGGCAGCCATGGCCCCCGAACTGTTGAACATCACCAAGACCTACCTCGATGGCATCAACGCCCAGGGCGGCGTGCATGGACGGCGCATTCGGATGGTCACCGAGGACGATGCCTACAAGCCAGAAAACTCGGTGCGTCTGGTGGGCAAGATGATTGCGCAAGACCACGTCTTTGCCATTGCCAACCTGACCGGCACGGCCAATGTGGCGGCGGTGCTGCCCTTGCTGGCCAAGGAGGACCCGCCTGTACCCTTGATCTCGCCGTTTACGGGAGCCGACCTCCTGCGTGACCCGCCCATCAACCATGTCTTCAACGTCCGCGCCAGCTACGGTGACGAGGTGGAAAAGCTGGTGCAACACCTCACCACTTTGGGTGTGCAGCGCATCTCGGTGCTGTGGATGAACAACGGGTTCGGCAAGGACGGCTTGGCCGGTGCACGCAAGTCCATGGAAAAGCGCGGCCTCAAGCTTCACTCGGACGCATCGATCCAGGCTGATTCCTCCGATGTGCAGCAGGCGGTGCAAACTTTGAGCGCCACGGAGCCCGACGCCATCATCATGATCACGGCCGGCGCACCGACGGTCACTTTCATCAAGGCCTATCGCATGGTGAGCCGCGCAGCCCGCTTCTACACGACCTCGGTGATGGGATCGCAGTCCACCATTCAGGCGTTGGGGCCTGATGGCGTGGGAGTGGTGGTCACGTCGGTGGTGCCGTTCCCCTGGAGCCAGAGCATGCCCGTCGCGCGGGAGTACCGCGAGGTGCTCAAAAAGGCAGGGATGGAAGCGACGGTGTCTTTCATCGGACTGGAGACCTTCATCAATGCCAAGGTGTTGGTCGAAGGTCTGCGCCGCGCCGGCAGGGACCTGACACGGCCCCGCTTCATCCAGGCCATGGAATCCTTACAGCGGTTCGATGTGGGTGGATTCGAGGTGGATTTTGGCAAGGGGGGGGCGCCAGGGTTCACGTTTTGTGGATTTGACCATCATCGGTGCGGGCGGCAAGTTCACCCGTTAGGATGGTTCTGTTTTTTTGATCCGAATAGCTAAAGGAGCACCTATGCTGGGTTTGATGCAGAGTCAGCCACTCTTGATTTCCTCGCTAATTGAGTTTGCCGAGCGGCACCACGGCGACGGCGAAATCGTCTCGCGCCGAGTCGAGGGGGACATCCATCGCTACACCTACCGCGACTTGGCCGCGCGGTCTCGCCAGCTTGCGAATGCGCTGGACAAAGAAGGCCTCGCGTTCAGCGACCGCATCGCCACGCTGGCCTGGAACGGCTACCGCCACATGGAGATGTACTTTGGTGTGAGCGGCTCGGGGCGGGTGGTGCACACGGTCAACCCGCGCCTGCACCCGGAGCAGATTGCCTGGATCATGAACCATGCGGAGGACCAGATCCTTTGCTTTGATCTGACTTTCCTGCCCCTGGTGCAGGCGGTGCACGCCAAATGCCCCAAGGTAAAAAAGTGGGTCGCCCTGTGTGACGCCGACCGTTTGCCACAGGACAGCGGAGTGCCTGGGCTGGTGAGCTACGAAACCTGGATTGGCGCGCAATCCGCCGATTACGCCTGGCCGCAGTTTGATGAGAACACCGCGTCCAGCATGTGCTACACCAGCGGTACCACCGGCCACCCCAAGGCCGCGCTTTACAGCCACCGCTCAACCGTGCTGCACGCCTACGCTGCAGCCTTGCCAGATGTGATGTGTCTGTCTGCCCGTGATGCGGTCCTGCCTGTTGTGCCCATGTTCCACGTCAATGCCTGGGGCATTCCGTATTCGGCAGCGTTGACGGGCTGCAAGGTGGTGTTCCCTGGCCCGGCACTCGATGGCAAATCGATCTATGAATTGATCGAGGCCGAAAAGGTCACTTATGCCGCCGGAGTTCCCACCGTTTGGCAGATGCTGCTGGGCCATCTGCGCCCGGCGGGCCTGAAGTTCAGCACGCTCAAGCGCACGGTGATTGGTGGCTCGGCCTGCCCGCCAGCGATGATCACTGCGTTCCAGGACGAATACGGTGTCGAGGTACTGCACGCCTGGGGCATGACCGAGATGAGCCCGCTGGGCACGTTGTGCACGCTCAAGAACAAGCAGCTGGAACTGTCCAAAGCCGAGCAAATGAAGATCCTGCAAAAGCAGGGCCGGGCCATTTACGGCGTGGACATGAAGATCATTGACGGCGACGGCAAGGAACTGCCCTGGGATGGCAAGACCTACGGCGACCTGCTGGTGCGCGGGCCCTGGATCATCGAAAGCTATTACAAAGGCGAGAACCCCCTGGTCAACGATGCACAAGGCCGCGGCTGGTTCCCAACGGGCGACGTCGCCACCATCGATGCCGACGGCTTCATGCAAATCACGGACAGAAGCAAGGATGTGATCAAGTCGGGCGGCGAGTGGATCAGTTCCATCGATATCGAGAATATCGCGATGGCGCATCCGGCGGTGGCCATGGCCGCGTGCGTCGGCATGCCGCATCCCAAATGGGACGAACGCCCCATCGTCGCGATCATGCTCAAACCCGGCACCGAGCTCACGCGAGAAGAGTTGCTCGCGTTTTATGAGGGCAAGACCGCTAAATGGCAGATCCCGGACGACGTGGTTTTCGTGGACGCAATTCCGCTGGGCGCCACGGGCAAGATGCTCAAGACCCGTCTGCGTGAACAGCTCAAGGATTACCGGCTGCCGGGCCTTTAAATCGTAAAAGGCTGCTGGGCAAAGTCGCACGGGCGATAGCGGCTAGGGGCAATCCCTGACCGACTTTGCAGCACCAGCAGTTAGGCTGAACCAAGTTATTTCAACAGGAGACAACCAATGAATTTTGCAATCAAAACAGTAGCTGCATCCGTCCTGCTGGCAAGCGCTGGCGGCGTATTTGCCCAGAGTGGTGAAACCGTGAAGATCGCGTGGCTGGACCCGCTTTCCGGTTTGATGGCAGCCGTTGGCACCAATCAGCTCAAGAGCTGGCAGTTCATGGCGGAGGAGTTCAACAAAAAGAACGCTGCCGGCGTGAAATACGAAATCATCGGCATCGACAACAAACTCAGCCCCCAGGAAACCACCAGCGCGCTGCGCTCGGCCATGGACCAGGGTGCACGTTACGTGGTGCAGGGCAACGGCTCAGGCCCCGCACTGGCCATCATGGATGCGCTGGAAAAGCACAACGCCCGCAATCCTGGCAAGGAAGTCCTGTTTCTGAACTACGCCGCAGTAGACCCTGACCTGACCAACAGCAAGTGCAGCTACTGGCATTTCCGACTGGACGCCGATACCTCCATGAAGATGGAAGCGCTGACGACCTACATGAAGGATGTGCCGGCAGTCAAAAAGGTCTATCTGATCAACCAGAACTACTCGCACGGCCACCAGGTCTCCAAGTACGCCAAGGAGATGCTCAAGCGCAAGCGCCCCGACGTGGAAATTGTGGGCGACGACCTGTCTCCGCTCGCCCAGGTGCGCGACTTCTCGCCCTATATCGCCAAGATCAAGCAGTCGGGCGCCGACACCGTGATCACCGGCAACTGGGGCTCGGATTTGGCGCTCCTGATCAAGGCCGCCAACGACGCTGGCCTGAACAACGTCAATTTCTACACCTACTACGGTGCGGTCACCGGAAGCCCGACGGCCATGGGTGCAGGTGCTGCCGGCCGGGTTTACATGGTGGCCTATGCGCACGCCAACCTGCCGGGGGAAATCAACCGAATTGTGGTGGACTACAAGAAGAAGTTCAACGACGACATGTACACGGACGCCATCTACAACGGTTTTGCCATGCTCACCGATGCGTTCGTGAAGGCCAAGTCCACGGATCCTGTAAAAGTGGCCAAGGTCATGGAGGGCATGAAGTTCAAGGGCTTCAACGGCGAGGTGGAGATGCGCAAAACCGACCACCAGTTGCAGCAAGGCCTGTTCATCACCAAATGGGAAAAAGCCGGTGGCAAATACCCCATTGACTCGGAAAACACGGGCTACACCTTTGTACCGGTTAAATATTACGAGCCCTACGTGGCCAGCACGCCCACGTCGTGCGACATGAAGCGTCCTTCCTAAGAAGGTTTTCGCAGGTCTAGAGGCCCGATCTCTCGGGCCTCTTTTTTTGATCCGATCCAGACACTTCCATGAACGCCGAGTTTTTTACGATCTCCCTGCTCAATGGGGTGAGCTATGGCCTGCTGCTGTTCATGCTCAGCTCGGGCCTGACGCTGATCTTCAGCATGATGGGTGTGCTCAATTTTGCGCACACCAGCTTTTACATGCTGGGGGCATATTTCGCCTACACGCTCTCGGGCCTGGTGGGGTTCTGGCCGGCACTGGTGCTTGCTCCGCTCGCCATTGGCGCGTTGGGGGCGCTGTTTGAACGCTACAGCCTGCGGCGCGTCCACAAATTCGGTCACGTGCCTGAGCTGTTGGTGACCTTCGGGCTGTCGTATCTGATTCTTGAACTCGTCCAACTGGTGTGGGGCCGCTCCACCGTGCCTTATGGCTTGCCCACGCAGCTGCAAGGCCCGTTGTTCACTATTTATGGTACGCAGTTCCCCAAATCGCGGTCTTTCATCATGCTGGTCGCTTTGCTGATGCTGATCTCCGTATGGCTGCTGCTGACCCGTACGCGCATTGGTCTGGTGATTCAGGCCGCACTCAAGCACCCCGAGATGGTGCAGGCGCTGGGTCACAACGTGCCGCGCGTCTTCATGCTGGTTTTTGGCGGTGGTTGCGCGCTGGCGGGTTTGGCCGGCGTCATTGGCGGCAACACCTACATCACCGAGCCCGCTATGGCCGGGTCGGTGGGGTCCATCATTTTTGTGGTCGTGGTGGTGGGTGGCATGGGTTCGCTCGCAGGGGCGTTTCTTGCGTCGCTGATCATTGGTCTGGTCCAGACCTTTGCCGTCGCCATCGACTACTCGCTGGCTACCGCGCTGCAAGGCATCGGCATTGGGGTGTCGCCGGAGACGTTTGGCTGGCCCGTGCTCAGGTTGACGCTGTCGCAGGTGGCACCGATTCTTCCCTATCTTTTCCTGGTGCTGATTTTGATCTTCCGCCCCAGAGGCCTACTTGGCACGCGTGAGGATTGACGCCATGACGATGTCCACCACCTCGCCCGAACGCGCTGCTGGCCCCACTGCGTACTACCGATTTCGCCCGCTCAACATCGGTCGTTACCTGATCTGGTCGCTGTTTGCCATTGCCCTGATCGTGCTGCCCATGCTGTTTACCAGCAGCCTGGCGGTGACCATGCTGTCGCAGATGGGGTACGCCATCATCATTTGCCTGAGCTACAACATCTTGCTGGGGCAGGGCGGCATGCTGAGTTTTGGCCACGCGGTGTATACCGGTCTGGGCTCGTTCATCGCCATCCATGCCATGAACCTGGCGGCGGCTGGCAAGCTGCCCATTCCGTTGGTGCTCATCCCATTGGTGGGCGGGCTCGCGGGCATGTTTTTCGCCATTTTGCTGGGCTTCGTCACCACCAAAAAATCGGGAACCACCTTTGCCATGATCACGCTGGGTATTGGCGAGCTGGTGGCGTCTATGGCCTTGATGTTCCCCGAGTTCTTTGGTGGCGAGGGCGGCGTAACCACCAATCGCGTCTATGGCCAGCCGGTTTTCGGCATCACCTTCGGCCCGGCCATTCAGGTGTACTACCTGATTGCCGCCTACTGCTTTGTCTGCACCGCCGCCATGTTTGCGTTTACCGCGACGCCGCTCGGGCGCATTTTGAATGCTGTGCGCGACAACCCGGAGCGGGTGGAGTTCATCGGCTACAACACGCAGCGCGTGCGCTACTTTGCTTTCATCATTGCCGGCTTCTTCGCCGGCATTGGTGGCGGCCTGGCAGCCATCAACTTTGAAATCGTCACGGGCGCCGACAGCGTCAACATGGTGCGCTCAGGCGGCTACCTGCTCTTCACCTTCCTCGGCGGTGCCACCTTCTTCTTCGGCCCCATCATTGGCGGCGTGCTGCTGGTGCTGGCGTCGGTGCTGTTGTCCGAGTTGTCCAAAGCGTGGCTGCTCTACCTGGGCCTGGTGTTTCTGTTCATGGTGATGTTCGCCCCCGGCGGGGTCGCCAGCTTGATCATGATGAACCTGCGGGTCGCCAAATTCGGCAAGTTGAGGCCACTGTTGCCGGCGTACCTGGCGCTGGGCGGCACAGCCCTGGTCGCGCTGTTCGGCGCTGCTGCCATGGTGGAAATGCTCTACCACCTGCAGCTCAACGCGGCGCTGGGGCCAGAGATGGAGTTTTTGGGCGCAACGGTCAACGCGGCCAAGCTCAGCAGCTGGTTTGGCGCTGGCTTTGTGCTGGTGACGGGGCTGGCCTTGTTTGAACTCTGTCGGCGCCAGTTCATAGAGCAGTGGGGGCAGGTGCAGGAAGAGATCGAGCACGAAATCAAACGTGGGGAGGCTGTGTAAGCCATGGCGGAAAACGCAAATTACGCGCTGGAGCTGCGCGCGCTGCGCAAGAGTTTCGGCAAGACGGAAATCATTCGCGGAGTCGATCTGGCAGTGCGCGCCGGCGAGCGCGTGGCCATCATCGGGCCCAACGGGGCCGGCAAGTCCACGCTATTCAATCTGATCAGCGGGCGCTTCGCGCCCACCAGCGGTGAGGTGCTGCTTCATGGCGCGCGCATCGAGGGCAAGAAACCCTTTGAAATCAATCGCATGGGGCTTTCGCGCAGCTTTCAGATCACCAACATTTTCCCCAAACTCAGCGTTTTTGAAAACCTGCGCTGCGGGGTGCTCTGGAGCATGGGCTATCGCTACACCTTCCTGCGCTTCCTCTCGCGCCTGGACGACGCCAATGAGCGGGCGCAGCAGCTCATGGAGATGATCAAGCTCGACAAGAAGCGCGACGTGCTGGCCATCAACCTGACCTACGCCGAGCAACGCGCACTCGAGATTGGCATCACCATCGCCGGCGGTGCCAGTGTGATCCTGCTCGACGAGCCCACGGCCGGCATGAGCGTGAGCGAGACCACGCGCTTTATTGCGCTCATCAAGGAAGTGACCGAAGGGCGCACCCTGCTGACCGTGGAGCACGACATGGGTGTGGTGTTTGGCCTGGCGGATCGCATTGCCGTGGTGGTGTACGGCGAAGTGCTGGCTTTTGATACACCCGACGCCGTGCGCGCCAATGACCGCGTGCAGGAAGCGTATCTGGGTTCTGCAGTGGCCGATGCCCAGGCTCAAGGACACTGACATGCTGAACATTCGAAATCTGCATGCCTACTATGGCAAAAGCCATGTGCTGCATGGCGTCAACTTCGACATCGGCGACGGCGAGATTGTTGCCTTGCTGGGACGCAATGGCTCGGGGCGTTCCACGACAGCCAAGGCCATCATGAACCTGGTGACCTGGGAAGGCAGCATGGAATGGAAAGGCCAGCCGCTCAAGAACCGCAAGGCGTACGAGATCGCGCACCTGGGCATTGGCTATGTGCCCGAAAGCCGCGACGTGTTTCCCAGCCTTACCGTGCACCAAAACCTTCTTCTCGGACAAAAAGGCAAGGGCAAAGGCAGCCGCTGGACCGTCGACGACATGTATGCCATGTTCCCTCGCCTCAAGGAGCGCCAGCACATTGAGGCCGGCCTGATGTCTGGCGGTGAGCAGCAGATGCTCACGCTGTGCCGCACGCTGATGGGGGATCCGGACCTCATCATGATCGACGAACCCACGGAAGGCTTGGCGCCAAAAATCGTCGAGCAGGTGGGCGCCTTTCTCACCACGCTCAAGAGCAAGGGCATTTCGGTGCTGCTGATTGAACAAAAGCTCACCATTGCGATGACGGTGTCGGACCGCGCCTTGGTGATGGGGCACGGCAGCATCGTTTTCGATGGCACGCCCGACAGCCTGCGCGCCAACAACAGCGTGCGCAAGGAATGGCTCGAGGTCTGAGCGTGCGCGCTTTTGTCCCGGCTGAGACAAGGGCCGGTGGCAATGCTGCGCGGACGTGCTTACAATAAAAACGCACGATCGTTCTTTTTCTAATTTTTGCAGGGAACAACAACCATGAGCGCTCAATTCCAGGTCCACGGCGATGTCGCAGTGATCACATTGGCCAACCCGCCCGTCAACGGCCTGGGTCTGGCCACCCGACAAGGCATCGTCGACGGCCTGAACCGCGCCCAGCAGGATGCAGCCGTCAAGTCCATCGTGATTACCGGAGCCGGCGGCGCCTTCTCAGGCGGTGCGGACATCAAAGAGTTCGGTAGCGACAAGTCGATGCAGGAGCCCAACCTGCATTCGGTGATTGCCGCGATTGAAAACTCCCCCAAGCCAGTGGTCGCTGCCATTCATTCGGTGTGCATGGGCGGTGGCTTGGAACTGGCCCTGGGCTGCCATTACCGCATTGCCGCGCCTGGATGCAGCGTGGCATTGCCCGAAGTGAAGCTTGGTCTGCTGCCCGGTGCGGGTGGTACGCAGCGCCTGCCGCGCGTCGTGGGTGTCGAAGCCGCGCTCAACATGATCGTCAGTGGCGAGACGGTCAAAAGCGAGCTGATCGGTTCCATCCCTGGCCAGAAGCTGTTTGACAAAATGGCGGCCTCCCCTGAGGCCCTGCCCGAAGAAGCCCTGGCCTTTGCCCGTTCGGTGGCCGACGCGCGTCCGTTGCCACTGGTGCGCAACCTGCCTTGCAAGCACCCGCAGGGCGACGCTTACTTCCAGTTCGCGCGCAACATGGTCAAGGGCATGTCCAAGAACTACCCGGCTCCCGCCAAGTGTGTGGACGCGGTCGAGGCAGCCACCAAACGCAAGTTTGCCGACGGCATGCTGGTCGAGCGCGAGCTGTTCATCAACCTGATGTGGACGCCCGAGTCGCGGGCGCTGCGCCATTTGTTCATGGCCGAGCGTGCAGCCAGCAAGATCCCTGATGTGCCTTCGGACACACCCAAGCGCGACATCAAGAGCGTCGGCGTGATCGGCGCCGGCACCATGGGCGGCGGCATTGCCATGAACTTCCTGAACGCCGGCATCCCGGTGAAGATGCTGGAGATGAAGCAGGAAGCACTTGACCGTGGCCTGGCCACCATCAAGAAGAATTACGAAGCCCAGGTCAAAAAAGGCAAGCTCAAGCAGGACAAGTACGAGCAGCGCATGGCCTTGCTCACCACCACGCTCGACTACGCTGACCTGAAGGATGCCGACCTGGTCATTGAAGCCGTGTTCGAGGAAATTGGCGTCAAGGAAGCCGTGTTCAAGCAGCTCGACGCCGTGTGCAAGCAGGGCGCCATCCTGGCCTCCAACACCTCCACGTTGGATGTGGACAAGATTGCCGCCTTCACCAAGCGCCCGCAAGACGTGGTGGGCATGCACTTCTTCAGCCCGGCCAACGTGATGAAGCTGCTCGAAGTGGTGCGCGGAAAGCACACCGCCAAGGACGTGCTTGCCACCGTGATGGCGCTGGCCAAGAAGATCAAGAAGACGGCGGTGGTCTCCGGCGTCTGCGACGGTTTTATTGGCAACCGCATGATCGAGCGCTACAGCCAGCAGGCCGGCTTTTTGCTCGACGAGGGCGCAACGCCCCAACAGGTGGACAAGGCACTGGAAAAATTCGGCATGGCCATGGGCCCGTTCCGCATGGGCGACCTGGCCGGCAACGACATTGGCTGGGCCATCCGCAAGCGCCGCGCGCTGGAAACCCCCGACATGAAATACAGCCGCTCCGCCGACAAGCTGTGCGAGCTGGGCCGCTACGGCCAGAAGACGGGCGCCGGCTGGTACGACTACCAGGCTGGCAAACGCGATGCCATCCCCAGCGACCTGGTCAACAAGATGATTGAAGACCACCGCAAGGAACTCGGCATCACGCCGCGCAAGATTTCTGACGAAGAAATCGTGCAGCGTCTGGTCTACGCCCTGGTCAACGAAGGCGCGCACATCCTCGAAGACGGTATCGCCAGCAAGTCCGGCGACATCGACATGGTCTACCTCACCGGCTACGGCTTTCCGATTTATCGAGGTGGCCCCATGCATTACGCGGGCGAGCAGGGTTTGTTCAACCTGGTGCAGGCCATGAACCGCTTCGCGCAAAACCCCAGGGACGACCAGGCGTTCTGGACGCCCGCGCCCTTGCTCGCCAAACTGGCGGCCGAAGGCAAGACCTTCAGCTGATCGGCGGGCACCGCCGTGATCAAGAAGATCTTCCTGGCGCTGCTGGCGCTGATTGTGGTGCTGGTGGCGGCTGTGGCCGCCAACACGCTGCGCAAGGGTTCGCGCCAGCTTGATGTGCCGTCGCTGGCCGTGCTGCCGGTGGACGAGCAGGGTGCGGCCAAGCGCCTCGGCGAGGCGGTGCGCTTGCGCACCATCTCGTCGCGCGACGACGCGCAGCTCAATGCCGACCAGTTCCAGCAGTTCCATGCTTTGCTGGAGCAGCGCTTTCCCAAAACCCACGCCGCACTCAAACGCGAAGTGGTCAATGGCCTGAGCCTGCTCTACACCTGGCAAGGCAGCAAGCCTGACTTGAAACCCCTCCTGCTCCTGGCGCACCAGGACGTAGTGCCCATCGCGCCCGGCACCGAGGGCGACTGGACCGAACCACCCTTCAGCGGGGCAGTCAAGGAGGGCTTCATCTGGGGCCGTGGCTCGTGGGACGACAAGGGCAACCTCATGTCCCAGCTCGAAGCGGTCGAGATGCTGGTCGCCAGCGGCTACAAGCCCGAGCGCACCGTGTACCTGGCCTACGGCGCAGACGAAGAGGTGAGCGGCCTGCGCGGCGCGACCGAGATAGCGGCGTTGCTCAAGCAGCGCGGCGTGCGCCCGGATTTCGTCATTGACGAAGGCCTGCTGATTCTCGACGGCATCCTGCCCGGCTTGGCCAAACCTGCTGCGCTCATTGGCGTGGCAGAAAAAGGCTATCTGTCGGTCGAGCTGTCGGTGTCTGCCACGCCGGGACATTCGTCCATGCCGCCCAAGCACGGCACCAGCGCCATTGCCATGATGAGCACGGCCTTGAAGCAGCTCGAAGACAAGCAACTGCCGGCTGGCATTCGCGGCGTCGGTGGTGAAATGTTTGACACCATCGCCCCGGAAATGAGCGGGTTTTCGCGCGTTGCCTTGTCCAACCTGTGGCTGTTTGGCCCCGTCGTGCAAAAGCAGCTTGAAGGTGCCGCCAGCACCAACGCCATGCTGCGCACCACGACGGCGCTGACCATCGTGAATGCTGGCAACAAGGAAAACGTGCTGCCCGGCCGCGCCAACGCGACGGTGAACTTCCGCCTACTGCCGGGCGACACCCAGGCCCAGGTGCTGGAGCATGTGCAGTCTGAGCTGGCGCATGCCGTGGGCGAAGGCAAGGTCAAAGTCACCACGCTCCCCGGCGCGCAAGAGGCATCCAAGGTGGCCCCGACGGCTTCGAGCCAGTACCGCCTGATGAACAAGACGATCCGCGAAGTCTTCCCCGGCACGCTGGTGGCGCCGGGGCTGATGGTGGCGGCCACCGACTCTGTTCATTACGGCGAGCTGAGCGACCACATCTTCAAGTTCTCGCCCGTGCGCGCCAATGCCGAAGACCTCAAGCGTTTCCACGGCACGAATGAGCGCCTGTCCACCAGCAACTACGCGGAAGCCATCCGCTTCTACCACCGACTGTTGAGCGAGGGTGCCAAGGCTCCCGCGCCCTGAATGTGCATAACTTTTAAGGATTCACCATGACTTCCGCCGTAATCGTTTCCACCGCCCGCACCCCACTGACCAAAGCTTGGAAAGGTGCTTTCAACATGACCCACGGCGCCACCATGGGAGGCCACGTGGTGGAGCACGCCATCCAGCGCGCCGGCATTGAAGCCGGTGAGGTGGACGACGTCATCATGGGCTGCGGCACGCCCGAAGGCGCCACGGGCGCCAACATCGCCCGCCAGATCGCCTTACGCGCCGGCTGCCCCGTCACGGTACCGGGCATGACCATCAACCGCTTCTGCTCGTCGGGCCTGCAGGCCATAGCCACCGCCGCGAATTGCATCATCGCCAAAGAAGGCGACCTGTACGTCGCGGGTGGCGTGGAAGTCATCTCCTGCACGGCGCAAGAGATGAATACGCACATGTTGCAAGACCCCTGGCTCATGAAGAACAAGCCCGAAATCTACTGGTCCATGCTGCAAACCGCCGAGCAAGTGGCCAAGCGCTACGGCATTAGCCGCCAAGCCATGGACGAGTACGGCGCCAGCAGCCAGCAAAAGGCCAGCGACGCACTGGCCAAAGGCTTGTTCAAGGAAGAAATCGCCCCCATCACCGTCACCATGGGCGTGGCCGACAAGGTCATGGGCTTGACGACCAAGCAGGTCACCGTGACCGACGACGAAGGCATCCGCGCCGGCACCACCTACGACGGCATCAAAGACCTGCGCTCGGCCTTGCCCGGCGGCCTGATCTCGGCGGGCAACGCCAGCCAGTTGTCTGACGGCGCCGGCGCCACCGTGGTCATGCACGAAAAGCTGGCCGAGCAAAAGGGCCTCAAGCCCCTGGGCCGCTTCCTCGGCTTTGCCGTGGCCGGCTGCGAACCCGATGAAATGGGCATTGGCCCCGTGTTCGCCATCCCCAAGGTCTTGAAGCGCCTGGGCCTGACGATGAACGACATCGACCTGTGGGAGCTGAACGAAGCCTTTGCCGTGCAGGTGATCTACTGCCGTGACAAGCTGGGCATTCCTGCGGACCGTTTGAACGTGAATGGCGGCGCCATCGCCGTGGGTCACCCCTTCGGCATGAGCGGCCAGCGCCTCACCGGCCACGCCCTCATCGAAGGCAAACGCCGCGGTGCCAAGCGCGTGTGCGTCACCATGTGCATTGGCGGTGGCATGGGCGCGGCGGGTATCTTCGAAGTGCTCTGAGT
>JBATPF010000499.1:0-6098 GCA_049291355.1 Giesbergeria sp. | reverse complement strand
GTGCTTGGGTTGGGCCTTGGAGTCGGTGTCAAGCGGCATAGCACTTGAATATTACACAAAATATTTCTTTTTGGAAATATGTGTAATAAAAAAGTGTGTGCCGATGCTTTCCTCTTTACGCTGCCATGCTGCGGGAGTATTTCTTGATTCGTCGGACGCGTGTGCGACGGGGTATCAGGAGACACCGCGCATGGGCCGCCACGACATGCAAACTTCCTTTTGCACTCCGGGCGCTGGTGTCGCGCCCCATGCCAGAGGCAAGGGGAGTTCGGTCCGTCCATGCCCGCGCAGGCGGGCATGGAGCCGCGGCCCTCACTCCGCCCTTCCCGCATCGCGCAGCGAGGCGGGAGACGGGGGAAGGCGCGCAGCGCCTCAGGGGGATGTACTGATTACACCGGCCAGACCACGCCGTTGTCGTTCAGGATGCCGTCCAGCGGCAGGTCGTGCGGCTCTGGGGCGAAGTCGTCCAGAAAACCCTGCGCATAGCCCAGCCCTACGGTGACGGGCCGCGGTTGCAACGTGGCCAGGGTGCGGTCGTAGAAGCCGCCGCCATAGCCCAGGCGGTAGCCGCCAGCCGCATAGCCCACGCAGGGCACGAAGAGCAGCGTGGGCACGATGACTTCCGTGTCCTTGGGCTTGGGGATGCCGTAGGCGTCTTCTTCCATTTCGCAGCCGGGGTACCAGGCGTGGAAGGTAAGGGTCTTGTGCTGCTTGTTCACCACCGGCAGGCCGATGCGGCGCGGCTGGGGTTCGTCCAGCAGTTCGCCGTCTTCCTTCCAGCGGTGCAGCGCCGGCAGAGGGTCAAACTCGCCTTTGATGGGCCAGTAGGCACCAATCACCGTGTCGGGCCGGTCCACCAGCCAGATGCGCATCACGCGCTGCAACAGGTCGGAGCGTTCGAGCCGGTCGGGCATATTTAGGCGCTGTTCTACCAGTACTCGGCGCAAGGCTGCTTTGTCCATCACATAATTCCCCCCATGCATTGGATGAAGATTCTGACACCCTTGGCCCTTTCACTTTCCCTCATGGGTATGGGGGGCAGCGCGCAAGCGCTGGCCGTGGGGGCGGCGCCCACTGCGGCAGACCAGGTGCTGATCGACATGCAGCAGGCGTTTCGCAAGAAAGATCGCACCCGCCTGGCGCAGCTGCTGCCGCAGGCGCGCGGCCACGCCCTGGAGCCCTGGGCCGCCTATTGGGAGCTGCGCGCGCGCCTGGAAGACGCACAAGCCAGCGAAGTCGAAGCCTTTTTGCAGCGCTGGGCCGGCACCTACCAGGAAGACCGGTTGCGCAACGACTGGCTTTTGTTGCTGGGCCAGCGTCGCGAATGGGCGCGGTTCTCCGCCATGCACCCGCAATATCGCATGGGCGACGATCGCGAAGTGCGCTGCTATGCACTCACCATCGCACAGATCGAAGGACGCGCCCCACAGGATGCGGCTGCGGCGCTGCGCGAGAACTGGTTTGCCCAACGCGATGCCGACGACGGCTGCACGCATGCGGCAGGAGAGTTTTTTTCCGCGAAGGCGCTGCCTGCGATCGACGTGTGGCGCAAGGCGCGCCTGGCGATAGAAGCCAACCGCGTGCGGGCCGCGCGCGATGCGGTCGCCATCGTGGCGACGGATGTGTTGCCGCAGGTCACCCAGCTGAACGACGCGCCCACCAAGTTCCTGCGCGCGCACTCCACCGCGCCCGGACGCGAGCGCAAGGAGCTCATGGTGCTGGCGCTGATCAAGCTGGCCACCAGCGATCCTGACAGCGCGGCGCAGATGCTGGATGCGAAGTGGAGCGTCCACTTCAACGCCGAGGAGCGCAACTGGACCTGGGGCGTGATCGGCAAGCAGGCTGCGCTGCGCCTCTCACCTACGGCGAATGACTACTTCGCCAAGGTCAGCCGCGACGCTGATCTGAACGACGAACTGCTTGCCTGGAAGGTCCGCGCCGCCCTGCGTGCTGGCCAGTGGGACATGGTGCGCAAGGCGATCACGGCCATGTCGCCCGAGGCGCAAAAAGACAGCGCCTGGACCTACTGGAAAGCACGCGCCCTGCTGCAAGGCCGGGTCACGGACGCCGAACGCGCCGAGGCCACCGCCCTGCAGCGCTCGATTGCCGGCCCAGGCGGTTTTTACGAGCAGTTGGCTCTGGAAGACCTGGGCGAGCGCGTCAGCGTGCCGCCCACGCCCGCGCCGCTCACGGCCGAGGAAAAAGCGGCAGCGCGCGCCAACCCCGGGCTCAACCGCGGTCTCTACGCCATCTTGATTGGATTGCGGCGCGAAGGCGTGCGCGAATGGAACTATGCCACCAACTTGCACGAGCGCGGCGGCCTGGGCGAACGCGAGTTGCTGGCGGCTGCCGATTTCGCCTGCCAGTACGAGGTGTGGGACCGCTGCATCAATACCAGCGAGCGCACCCAGGCCATAGCCGATTACTCGCAGCGCTACCCGATGCCGTTTGAGGGCGCGGTGGTCGCACACAGCCGACAGGTGGGACTGGACCCGGCCTATGTGTACGGCCTGATCCGGCAGGAAAGCCGCTTCATCATGGACGCGCGCTCGGGCGTGGGTGCCTCAGGCCTGATGCAGGTGATGCCAGCCACGGCGCGCTGGACGGCGAAAAAGATCGGCCTGGCCGGCTTTACACCGGACCAGCTCAATGACCGCGACACCAACATCACCATCGGCACGGCCTACCTCAAGCTCGCGCTGGACGACTTCGCCGGCTCCATGCCGCTGGCCGCAGCGGCCTACAACGCAGGGCCAGGCCGGCCGCGCAACTGGCGCAACGGTCCGGTGCTGGACGCCGCCATCTGGGCCGAAAACGTGCCCTTCACCGAAACCCGCGACTACGTGAAAAAGGTGCTGGCCAACACCACCAACTACGCCGCCCTGCTCACCGGCAAGTCCCAGTCGCTGCGCGAGCGCCTGGGCAAGATCGGGCCGCGCGATGCGGCGGTGCCCGAGGTGAACAAGGATTTGCCTTGAATTTCAGAGGTTTTTGGCCTTTAGCGCTTATTTAGTAAGCGTTAGTAGCTATGTTTATGATAGTTATTCCACGGCATCTCTGGTCAGCGCATCACGGGGTTTCTGCCTAAGAGCCTGTTCATGGTCTTTGCATGGAGCCCGTTGCCCCGCCCAGGGGGTGGTTGCAAGGCGCAAACCGCAGGCGGGCTGGTGGCCCGGCAAGGATTTGCAACGCTGCAAACGCCGCCTGGGCGGGGCAACCCTTCGGGCAAGGCAGCAAAACACCTCACTCAGCGTTGCCCGCCTTGTCCAGGCCACCAGCATGGCCGGCGGCGTGCGCCTTGATTGCGGCGCTTTGCTGCTTTGCGGGCACCATGAAAAGACCATGAACAGGCTCTAAGATCGCGACCATGCTCACCGTTCACCACCTCGAAACCTCGCGCTCGCAGCGCATCCTCTGGCTGCTGGAAGAACTGGGCGTACCGTACGACCTGAAGGTCTACGCGCGCGACCCGAGCACCGTCGCTGCCGCTTCTGGATGCATTACGCCGAGGGCTCGCTGATGAACTGGCTGGTCATGAAGCTGGTTTTTGTCAGCATTCCAAAACAGCCCATGCCCTTCTTTGCCAAACCCATTGCCCGCGCGCTGTGCGCCAAGGTGCAGGAGCAGCTGGTGGACCCGAATGTGGACGCTGCGCTGGCCTTCATGGAGGACCACCTGGGCCGCCACCGCTGGTTTGCCGGTGAGCACCTGAGCATGGCCGATTTTCAGATGAGCTTTGCTGTCGAAGCCGCGCTCTCGCGCGCCGCCAAGGCCAAGGATTGCCCCAAGTTGCAGGCCTATTGCGCGCGCATGCAAGCGCGGCCGGCGTACCAATTGGCCATTGCCAAGGGCGGGCCGGTGGTCATGGCCGCCTAACGGCGCACGAAAGGAATCAGGTCTTGGCGCAGGCCACGATGCGGCAGGCCTTGCCGCTGCGCCCGCGCGGCGCACAGTGGCCCAGCTTGCCGTGCACCTCGATGGCATCGAGCCCCATGGCGCGGGCAAAGGTCTGCAGCTCGGTGCAGCAGCGCGCCAAGGCCTTGTGGCCGTCGTCGCCTTCCAGCGGCAGGTGCAGCTCCAAGGTGCAGGCATCGATCTGGCGCAGGTAGAAGTCGAACACCCCGGCGTTGTCTTCCAGTACGGTGGACAGTGCCAGCGGCAGCAGCGTCACGCGCTGGCCGCCCTGCCCGCGCATGACCAGCGGCTCGTCGTGGCGCCCTTGCACCTGCACCACGGGCAGCGGGGAGCCACAACTGCAGCGCTCGGTGTGCAGGCGCACTTGGTCGCCCAGGGCGTAGCGCACCAGCGGCTGCACGTGGTTGGCCAGGTTGGTCAGCAGCACGCTGCTCGAGGGATGGCCAGTCGGCACGGGGCGCAAGTGCTCGTCCACCGGCTCCAGAATGACCCAGTCGGCGTTCACATGCATCTGACCATGCTCGCATTCCCAGCCGATCGCCAGGAACTCGGAGGCACCATAGCTGTTGCGCACTGTGCCGCCGAGGTGCCGCGTGATGTGGGCCCGCACGCCAGGCGCCAAATACTCGCCGCCGGTCCAGATTTCGCGCGGCCGGATGTGCAAGGCGCCGCGAGCGGCTTCGTCGGCCAGCAGGGCGGCGGCAGTGGGGTAGGTGGCGATGGCCGTGGGGGAGAAGGCATTGAGCGCCTGCACCAGTGCATCCAGGGGCTGGAGCAGTGAAAAGCTGCGCGTGCTGTTGGCCAGCCAGGGGTTGAGGCTGCACAGCCGCCGCACCGACACGGTGCTGGCAAAGTGTCCGTCGATGGCGCCGATGAAGGCCGTGCGCTCGCCCAGCCCCAGCGGGTCCCACAAGCTCGACAACAGGGGTTTGGGCGGTGGGCTGCGGCGCAGGGCTTCGAGCGCGTCGTACACGGCCATGGCCTGGGCATCCTGCACAAAAATGCCCGGCTGGCCGCTGGTGCCCGAGCTTTCCCACACCATGTAGCGGTCCAACCAAGGTTCTGCGATGCGAGCCGGGTCAGCGGTGAAGGCGCGCAGCGCATCGAATTGAAGCTGCGGGTCGGTCACCCAGTCGTCAAAGTGCGCCATCAGCTGCGTTCGCGTCACCACGGGCAGTTCTTCCAGTGCGGTGGCCGGCGTGGTTCCGGCCGGCCACAGCGAGCGGTACAGGCGCGAGCCGTGCAGGGTGGATTCCAGCAGCGCAGCCAGCCGGGTCTGCTGGCGCTGGGCAATGTCCTGCGGCGTGCCGCGCTGCGCGGCAGCCACATCCAGCGACACGGTGGACAGGCGCAGCGCGTCGAACACGGCGCTCATGCTGCGGCCACTGCGCCGGGCGCTGTCAAGACTGCCAAGGCCGTCCGGGATATCGCATTCGATAACGCATTCACGCGGGCCATGGGCCGTTCTCCTGCGGGTAGCAACAGAGTCCATCATAGGACGTGCCACCCGGGCCGCCCCGACCCGTGCGCACCAGAGCAGGTGCTGCTGCAGGTTCCGCCGCAGGCGCTGCAGCGGGCTGAGATCGTAAACACGTTCTCAGACGTTGAGCAGCAGCGATCCCTCGCGCCGTGCCGCGCCCGAGCGCAGCAACTCGTCCACCAGGCTGTCGAGCCACTCGCGCTCGCTCCGGTCCGCAAAATGCGTGGCGTGCAACTGGCCGAAATACGGGGTGGCCTTGGCCCAGGCTTCCAGTGCGGGCTGTTCGATGCGCTGCCATTCGAGCAGCTTGTATTTCAGCAGCACCTTGGCGGCATACAGCGCATGCTTTTGCGGCGCGCGCACAAAGCCGTCAAGGCGCCGCCGTGCGGTGGACAGGGCGCGCGGCGCATCGCCAAACACCGGGCCGTGACCAGGAACGACGACCAGCGGGTCGAGGCGTTCGATCACGTCCAGCGTGGCACCCACCTCGTCAAACGCAGCAATGCCTTCGAGCTCGGGGAAGACCACGCCAAAGCCGTTTTCCCACAGCGCATCGGCCGATATCAGGATGCGCTGCTGCGGCTCAAACAGCACGATGGAATGCGGATCGTGCCCCGGCGCGGCGTGTATTTCCCAGGGCTTTCCGCCCAGCGTCACTTCGCTGCCCGGCACCAGCACGCTATCGCAGCGAAAAGTCGGGCAT
>JBATPF010000498.1:0-5959 GCA_049291355.1 Giesbergeria sp. | reverse complement strand
CTTATCACATAAGCGCTAGAGGCCAAAAACACCCTAATTTTTAGTATACCCACGGTTGGCTGCAGACGCAGAGCGCAAGGTCCCCTCGGCCCGGGCGCTGCGCGCGGCGACACCCACCCGGCCCCGTCTTGCTCTACACGTCGATTGCGTTGGCAGAATCCGCCCGCTTGCGCAGCTCGAACTTCTGTATTTTCCCGGTGCTGGTCTTGGGCAGTTCGCCAAACACCACGGCACGCGGCACCTTGAACCCGGCCAGATGCTGCTTGCAGTGCGCCACGATCTCTTCGGGAGTCGTCTGCGCGCCCGCCTTCAGTTCAACGAACGCACAAGGCGTTTCGCCCCATTTCGGATCGGGCCGCGCCACGACGGCGGCGGCCAGCACGTCGGGGTGGCGGTACAGCACGTCTTCCACCTCGATGGACGAGATGTTCTCGCCGCCAGAGATGATGATGTCCTTGCTGCGGTCCTTGATCTTGATGTAGCCGTCGGGGTACTGCACCGCCAGGTCGCCGCTGTGGAACCAGCCACCGGCAAAGGCTTCTTCGGTCGCCTGGGGGTTCTTCAGGTAGCCCTTCATGGCGATATTGCCCTTGAACATGATCTCGCCCATGGTCTCGCCATCTTGCGGCACGGGCTGCATGGTTTCGGGGTTGAGCACGCGCACATCGCGCTCCAGGTGGTAGCGCACGCCCTGGCGGGCATTGCGCCGGGCGCGCTCACCGATGTCTAGCTCGTCCCAAGCTGCGTGCTTGGCGCATACCGTCGCGGGGCCGTACACCTCCGTCAGGCCATAGACGTGCGTCAGGTCAAAGCCCATCTTTTCCATGCCTTCGATCATCGAGGCTGGAGGCGCCGCGCCTGCCACCATGGCCTTGATGCCGGTGGGCACACCGGCCTTCATGGCTTCAGGGGCGTTCACCAGCAGGCTGTGCACGATGGGCGCGCTGCAGTAGTGCGTGATACCGTGATCTCTCATCGCGTCAAAAATGGCCTGCGCATCCACCCGGCGCAAGCACACATTGACCCCCGCACGCGCCGCCACGGTCCACGGAAAGCACCAGCCGTTGCAATGGAACATGGGCAGTGTCCACAGGTACACCGCGTGTTTGGGCATGTCCCACTCCAGCACATTGCTGATGGCGTTGGCCGCCGCGCCGCGGTGGTGGTAGACGACGCCCTTGGGGTTGCCCGTGGTGCCGCTGGTGTAGTTCAGCGCAATGGCGTCCCATTCGTCGCTCGGCAGTTCCCAGGCGAAATGCGGGTCGCCTGCGGCCAGGAAATCCTCGTAGTCGGTACCGTCCAAAGGGTTCGCAGCCGGCCCGTACAGCGCGTCCTGCACCTCGATCAGGATGAGCGGCTGCTTTGAGCTGCGCAAGGCCAGCGCCTTGGCGAGCACGCCCGTGAATTCCGGATCCACGATCACCGCCTTGGCCTCACCATGGTCGAGCATGAAGGCGATGGTCTCCGGGTCGAGCCGGGTGTTGAGCGCGTTGAGCACCGCCCCCGCCATCGGAACGCCGAAATGCGCTTCCACCATCGGCGGCGTATTGGGCAGCAGCACCGCCACCGTGTCGTTCTTGCCAATGCCCAGCCGTTGCAGGCTGCTGGCGAACTGGCGGCAGCGCGCGTAGGTCTGTGCCCAAGTCTGGCGCAGGCTGCCGTGCACGATGGCAAGCCGGTCTGGGTAGACCTCGGCACTTCGCTCCAGAAAGCCGAGCGGCGAGAGCGGGGCGAAATTGGCAGGGGTGCGCGGCAAATGCTGGTCGAATACGGATGTCATGGAACCCCCGGGGAAAGTAGGTGGAAAAGTGCCAAGCGCACAAAGCTCCATCACAGCATGCCCGGCTTGCGCCGTGCTGTCACGCGCCTCGGTTGCGCTGCTTGGCGCGGTACATGGCGGCATCGGCGGCCGCCATGAGGCCGCCGGCATCGGTCGCATCGCGCGGAAAGAGCGCAAACCCCACACTCGCGCGTATGGGCTGCGCCTGCCCATTCGAGTCAAGCGGCTGCGCCAGAGCCTGCTCAAGTTTCGCTGCAATCTGGGCAGCCTGCTCTGGTGTGTCTAGGTTTTCACAGAGCACGGTAAATTCATCCCCTGCAAGCCGTGCCACCGTATCGCTTTCGCGAACAGTCTGCGTTGTCGTCAACGCCACGGTTTTGAGGACCGCATCGCCGGCAGCGTGCCCCAAAGCGTCGTTGATCGCCTTGAAGTCATCCAGATCCACGAACAGCAGCGCACACAAGTGTCCGGTACGTTTCGCCAGGGCGAGCGCCTGGGAAAGACGCTGCTCGAACATGCGGCGATTGGGTAGACCCGTGAGAGGATCGTGATACGCCAGATGCGCCATGTCGTGGTGGCGCGCGCTCAGCTCATTGAGTTGCTGTCGGATCTGTTGCTCCATCTGACTCAGGCTGCGCGCAAGTTCACCCAGCTCGTCACCCCGATCCACCGGAAGCGCGCCGTGACTGCGGCCTGCTGCAAAAGCCTGCGTCGCGCGCACCATGACCTTGATGGGGCCAGTGACCACGCGCGAGACCAGCGCTGCAAGCAGCGCGGCTGCCGCACTAAGCACTGCCAGCACCCACAAGATGCGCCGCCCGAAATTCAGAACCTCGTCCTGCACCACGTTCAGCGGCTGCGAGAGGCCGACGATCATGAAGCGCCCGTCTTCCTGCCCGCCGTATGGCAAGCGGGCGAAAGCATAGGCCTGGCGCACGGTCCCTTCGTCGTCCTGACTGAATACCTGCTCGCTCTGCTTGCCCTCCAACAGCGCTCGCACCGAGGCAAAGCGTTCCTGGATCAGGACGCGCTCGCCCTGGTGCTCGGCGCCCAACACCTGTGCGGCATCGGGGTGGTCAAGAAAATCACCCCATTGGTTGCTGAGATAAAAATCCAGCCCTGCAGGCAGATTGGCACGAAAAATAGCAAGAAATGCGGGCGCGCTCACATCCACCACCAGCACGCCGAGCAAATGCCCGTCACTGATGACGGGCATCGACACATGGAAAACCGCTTCGGACGAGGTGACTGCCTCGTCTAATGGCGTCGCCAGACTTATCTCCGATACGTAGCTGGCGTCTGCAGGCAAGCGCAATGCCTCAAAAAAGAAAGGTCGGTAGGCCTGCTCATGCAGTTCACTTTGTTTGACCTGAACGATGGATTCGCGCTGGCGACGCACCCGCACCAGTTCAAGTCCATGGTCAGCAATGCCAATGAGCCGGATCTGCCGATAGGCCGGCCTGGCGCCCAAGGTGGCCTTGAGCACATTGGCCACTGCGGTGCGCTGCCGCGCGTCGAGCGGCTCTGCGCCGCTCGCCAGTGAAGACGCCGCGGTGCTCAGCATCTGGGCATCGCGCGTGACGGACCCAAGCCCCGACTGAAGGTAGCGCACCAGCAAGCGTGTGGTGCCAAGCAATGCACTTTCTGCACGTGCCTGCAGCAGGCTGCGTCCGGCATCAAAGGTGTAGTAGGCAGCAAACGACGCCGCAAGCACGCTGAAGCTGGCGAGCAATAGCCCCAAGCGAAAGGCAATGCCGGTGCGCATGGTCAGAAGCGCTCCGGCCGCTCGCCCGAAACGATGCGTCGCCATAGGCCCGAGCGCTGGGCTTCGTCTTCCAGCGGTTCCAGCCACAGAATTTTTGGGCTGGTTGCGCCTGCCTCAAGACCTGGCGCTGGCTCCAAGGTATTGGCCAAACCCTGGCGCAGCGTCAACGTGTGGCTGACCGAGGGCTCCAGCATGTAGTTGATCCATTGGTGGGCCAGCAGTGGTTCCCGTGCCCCTGCAGGCACCGCCCAGCAATCGAGCCAGGCAAGTGCTCCCTCGCGGGGAATCACGTAGCCGACATCCATACCGGCATCGCGCAGGAGCTTCAATTGCTGCTGCCCATAATTGGCAAACAGCAGCGCGGCCTTGTGGTCCCGAAACAATCGCACAGCTTCTTCAGGCAAGTTGTAGAACGCCAGCAGGTTGCGGCGCAGCTCCACCAGATCGAGCGCCAGACCGCGTATCTGCTCTGGAGGGATTTGAAACGGCGGCAGTCCACGGTGCAGCGCAGCCAGGGAAAAACCATGATTTGCGCTGTCAAACTCCAGTACCCGGCCGCGCCATTTCGGGTCCCACAGCGCGGCCCACGAATCGGGTGCAGCCGCCCATTGCGTGCGGTCATAAATCAAACCCATTTCTGACCAGGTATAGGGAACGGCATAGACGCGCTCGGCGTCCGAGATTCCGGCAATCACCGAGAGCGGATGAAACCTCGGCAACTGGTTGGCAAGGTTGGGAATTGCCTGCAGATTGAGCGGCTCCAGCTTCCTCGCAGACACCAGACGCGCAATCTCCACCGTATTGGCAGCCACCACATCAAATGACGGCTGGGCGCTCGCCATCTGGGAGCGCAAAGCTTCGTCTGAACTCACGATGGTCACTTCGACCCGCACGCCATGGCGCTTTTCAAATTGCTCCACCACATCCGCGTCTGCATACCCCGGCCAGGCCAGCACACGCAGCAGCGGCGCCGCCTGCGCCAGCCCGGCAAACGCCGACAGCGCCAGCCAACAGGTCAATACCCATCGCAAGCTGGCAAACAAGCACCCTAGAGGGCTTCGACCACCCATTGCCGCCACGCATCACCTTTTTGGGATTTCGTAACAAACAGTTTACGCGGGACAATGATGCCGTGAGCATCCCGCAAGCTTTTATCCAGGAACTTCTCTCGCGCATCGACGTGGTCGAGGTGGTTGGCCGCTATGTGCCACTGCGCAAGGCGGGAGCCAACTTCATGGGGTTGTGCCCTTTTCATGGCGAAAAGTCGCCCTCGTTCAGCGTCAGTCCATCGAAGCAATTTTTTCACTGCTTTGGCTGTGGAAAAAGCGGGAACGCCATTGGCTTTCTCATGGAGCATGCGGGAATGGGCTTTGTCGATGCGGTCGAAGACCTGGCGCGTCAGGTGGGCTTGAGCGTGCCCGATGACCATGTCGCGCCCGCCGACAAGGCGCGCGCCGCCGCCGCCCGCCAGCACCAGGCCACCCTGAGCGAGACCTTGGAAAAGGCGGGCCAGGACTACCGCAAGCAGTTGCGACAGTCGGCGCGCGCCGTGGACTACCTCAAGGGGCGTGGCGTCTCGGGCGAAATCGCCCAGCGCTACGGACTGGGTTACGCACCCGAGGGCTGGCGCCACTTGGCCAGCGTGTTTGCACAGTACGACGACCCACTGCTGTCTGACAGCGGCCTGGTGATCGTGGGCGAAGAGGACGGCAAGCGCTACGACCGGTTTCGTGACCGCATCATGTTTCCGATCCGCAACGTGAAGGGCGAATGCATCGGCTTTGGCGGACGCGTGCTGGGCGACGACAAACCCAAATACCTCAATTCGCCCGAAACGCCCGTTTTCCACAAGGGCAGTGAGCTCTACGGACTCTACGAGGCGCGCACCGCCATTCGCGAAGCCGGATTTGCGCTCGTCACCGAAGGCTATATGGATGTGGTGGCGCTGGCCCAACTGGGGTTTGAGAACGCCGTCGCCACCCTTGGCACAGCCTGCACAGCAGAACATATCGCCAAGCTGCTGCGCTTTACCGACAGCGTGGTCTTCAGCTTTGACGGCGACGCTGCGGGGCGCCGAGCTGCACGCAAGGCGCTGGACGCCGCCATTCCCCACGCAGCCGACACGCGCAGCGTCAAGTTTTTGTTCCTTCCCAGCGAGCACGATCCCGACAGTTTCGTGCGTGCCCATGGCGCCAGCGCGTTTTCTCGCCACATTGCCGACGCCATGCCACTCAGCCGCTTTCTTGTGGAGGCGGCCGGTGAGCAATGCGATCTCGGAACGCCGGAGGGCCGCGCCCACATGGCGAGCAATGCCCGCCTGCTTTGGGAACCCTTGCCCGATGGGGCGCTCAAGCGCCAATTGCTCAGCGAGTTGGCCACACTGGCACAGCTCGATCCGCTGGACCTTCAGGAGG
>JBATPF010000497.1:0-2188 GCA_049291355.1 Giesbergeria sp. | reverse complement strand
GGGCTTCGTAGCCACCGCCGCCCTCGCCCTGGCTACCCTGGGCACCATAGCCGGCGTCGTCGTAGCCGCCGCCCTGACCACCCCCTTGCCCGCCGCCTTGGCCTTGGCGGCTTCCCAGCATCTGCATCTGGTCGGCGCGGATTTCGGTGCTGTACTTTTCCACGCCGGCCTGGTCGGTCCATTTGCGCGTGCGCAGGCTGCCCTCGACGTAGACCTGCGAGCCCTTGCGCAGGTACTGGCCGGCGATTTCGGCCAGGCGGCCATTGAACACCACGCGGTGCCATTCGGTGGCTTCGCGCATTTCGCCGCTCTGCTTGTCTTTCCACTTGTCGGTGGTGGCGACGGTGACGTTGGCCACTTGGTCGCCACTGGGGAAGGTGCGCATTTCGGGGTCGCGGCCCAGGTTGCCGACGATGATGACTTTGTTCACGGATGCCATGGTGGGGCCTGCAGGAAGGGGGTTGGACAAGGAGCCATGGGAGGCCCCGCGCAATCGGGCCGGACATTGTGCCGCAAGCGGCCGCGCACAGGCAGGCATGCCACAATCAGAACCGATTCGTGGCCGTTTGAAGGCACGTCGCCGCGCGCCAGTGTGGTGTTTCGCTCTTATTGGTGCTTTCAGAGCGCGAAACACCACACTAACCATGCACCACCACCAGCCCGACATTCTGCAGAACCTGCGCCACGAGCTGTCCAATGGACGCATGTGGCTGGACCGCACGGTGGTGCTGGCCTATGCCGCCATCGCAGGGCTCAGCGTGGTGGGCTTCACCTTCCTGACCAACCACGCCTTCGCCTGGTTCGAGCGTGTGTACCACTGGCAGGGCGGCTGGGCGGTGCTGGTGTGGATTCCGGCCTGGGCCGCCGCCATTGTCTGGGCCACACGCCGCTTTGCTCCCACCACCGCAGGCTCGGGCATTCCACAGGTGATCGCCGCGCTCGACCCCACCGTCAGCGCTGCCGAGCGCCCTTATTTCGTCTCCTTGCGCCTGACCGCCGCCAAAATGGTGCTGGGCGCCGCGGGCTTCCTGGCCGGCATGTCGGTGGGACGCGAAGGCCCTTCGGTACAGATTGCTGCCGGCGTGATGCAGCACGCGCGGCGATGGCTCAGCCCGCATTCGGGCATCAGCGACCACGCGCTGCTGGTGGCAGGCGGCGCGGCCGGCATTGCCGCCGCCTTCAATGCCCCATTGGCGGGCGTGCTGTTCGCCATCGAGGAGCTCTCGCGCAAACTCGAATCGCGCAGCAGTGGCTTGATCATCACCGGCATCGTGCTGGCCGGCCTGATGGGCGTGTCTTTCTTTGGCAACCACAGCTATTACGGCGTCATCGTGGTGCCCGAACTCGACTGGAACGCGCTCGTGCCCGGCCTGATGGTGGTGCTCGCCTGCGGCGCGCTGGGTGGTTTGTTTGCCAAGGTGATGGCGGCGTCCCTGACCGGTGCGCCCGAACGGCTCAACCGCGTGCGGGCGCGGTTTCCGATTGGCTTTGCCGCAGCAGGGGGCCTGATGATTGCGTTGATGGGGCTGGTCACCGGCGGCGCCACGTTTGGCGCGGGTTCCGAGGCGGTGCAGCACATGCTCGCCGGGCATGCCGACGTGCCAGCGTTTTACGTGACGCTCAAGTTCATGGCGACCTGGCTGACTGCCTGGTGCGGCGTGCCGGGCGGAATTTTTGCGCCCTCGCTGTCCATCGGCGCGGGCGTGGGGCACAACGTCTCGCTGTTGATGGGCGCCGACATTGCGCCCGCGCTGATCGCCATGGGCATGGCAGCGTTCCTCGCGGCGGTCACGCAAGCACCGCTGACGGCCTTCATCATCGTGATGGAAATGATCGACGGCCACGCCCTGGTGCTGAGCCTGATGACGGCCGCCATGCTCGCCAGCCTGATCTCGCGCCTGATTGCGCGGCCGCTGTACGAAACGCTGGCCATGCACATGGTGGCGGTGTTGAAGAACCCGCCGGTGACCGAAGTTGCCGCCCCGCTCGAACCTGATGCGCCGCCTGCGGCGGAGAAGACGTCGCGCTGAGCTGGGCCCTCCTGCCTCAGTGTCCGCCGATGCTGCGCCCCACGGGCCGCAGCCCCCAGCCAAGCGCCAGCCACAGCGCGCACAGCGCACTGGTCACGCCAAACAGCGCCGGCACTCCCGCCCACTTGACCAGCGCGCCGCCCAAGGCGCCGCCAGCA
>JBATPF010000496.1:0-14748 GCA_049291355.1 Giesbergeria sp. | reverse complement strand
GGCCGCAATGCGGCGCACGTCGCAGATGTCGGTGCCTATGCCGTAGATCATATTTTCTGGTATTTCTGGCCTCTATCGCTTATCTGGCAAGCGTTAGTAGCTATCAAATCAGGAATTTTCAGGCCCGGCTTGGCCCGCCGCGATGCAGGCCAGGTAGGCCTGCACCGTGGCGCGGTAGCCCAGCTCCAGCGCGTCGGCAATGAGGGCGTGGCCAATGGAAACCTCTTGCACGCCCGGCACGCCGTGCACGAAGGCGGCCAGGTTGTCCCGGTTCAGGTCGTGCCCGGCGTTGACCGCAAGCCCCGCATCCAGCGCGGCCTGCGCAGCGGCGCGGTAGCGCTCCAGTTCGGCACCCTGCTGCGGCGTGCCCCAGGCGGCGGCATAGGGTTCGGTGTAGAGCTCGACGCGGTCGGCGCCCACGGCCCGTGCCTGCGCCATCTGCTCGGGTACCGGGTCCATGAACAGGCTCACGCGCACGCCCAGCGCCCGACATTCTGCAATCAGCGGAGCCAGGCGCTCAGCATCTTGCGGAAAACTCCAGCCGTGGTCGCTGGTGAACTGGTCTTCGCTGTCGGGCACGAAGGTGGCCTGCTGCGGGCGCACCTGGCGGATGAACTCCATCAGGTTGTGCGAGGGGTTGCCTTCGATGTTGTATTCGCACCCCGGCCACAGCTTGAGCAAAGCCGCCAAGGCATGCACGTCGTGCGCTCGGATGTGGCGCTCGTCGGGCCGGGGGTGCACCGTAATGCCCTGGGCGCCGGCCTGGAGGCAGATCTGCGCGGCGCGCAGCACGTCGGGAATGCCCAAATGGCGGGTGTTGCGCAGCAGCGCCACCTTGTTGACGTTCACCGAAAGCGCGGTGCGGTGGGGGGTAGCAGAAGTGGTCATAAAGCAATTGGGCCAAGAGGACTCGGCGCCAGGTCAGAGCGCCTGCACGTCCATCATGAATTGGCGGGTGCGCAGGCGCGGGTTCCCGCAATGGTATTGCAGCAGCGCACGCAGTTGGGGCTTGAGCTCAAAGGCCACCGGCGCGCAGGCATGCAGCAGGGCCGTAAAAGTTGCACCTTCCTGCAGCGCCTGCGCCAGCAACTGCCACTGGGCGCCGCGCAGGCTGGCGCGCTCATCGGGCCCTGCGGTGCGCAAGCCCCCTTCGGCGACGAGCGTATAGCGCGCAACAGGGTCAAGCGCATGCTGCGTCAGCGTTTGCATGTCGAGCGCGGGCAGCAGGCCCACTTCGCGCAGCAGCACCAGCTCGAACAGGCGCAGCACGGGTTCCAGCGCCTCGCCGTGCTCGCTGGCCAGCACCTGCACCACAGCCGCGTAGTGGTCAAACAACAGCGCGTGCGGGTCGCCCCGCGCCAGAAGGCGCAGCAGCAGCTCGTTCATGTACAGACCCGAGAGCAGTGCGTCGCCCGTGGGCATGATGTGGCCGCCGACCCATTCCGCTCCCTTGAGGGTGTGGATCTCGGCATCGCCCCCGGCGCTTTGCGTCCAGCCCAGGTGCAGGGGCTGCAGCGGCAGCAGCACAGGGCGAAAGTTGGAACTGGGCTTCTTGGCCCCCTTGGCCACCAGCGCGGTGCGCCCATGGTTGCGGGTGAACACTTCCAGGATCAGGCTGGACTCGCTCCAATCGTAGCGGTGCAGGACGAAAGCGGGTTCATTGGAAAAGCGGCGCGGAGGCATTGCGCTATTGTTTCAGTAGCTAACAGCGCTTGCTACATAAGCGCTAGAGGCCAATTTCATTCAATATTTCAACCGGAGCGCGGCCGCCCGCGCCCGCACCAGCGCGGCGCAGTGCCAGTGCCACGTTGGAACCGGCTTTGCCGGGCCACCGGTGGCGTCCCCCTCCCGCAGGAGAGGGCGACAAGCGAAGGCACGGTATCCCACATCGCCTCCCACCAGCGGCCACCGTGGAACTGGCTTTGCCAGGCCACAGGTGGCGTCCCCCCTCCCGAAGGAGAGGGGGGAAGGCGCAAAGCGCCGCAGGGGGGTGATCGCTATTCATAGCCGAAGGAGCGCACGCGCGCTTCGTCGTCCGCCCAGCCGGAGCGCACCTTGACCCAGATTTCAATGAACACCTTGGCGTCCATGAGCTTTTCCAGCTCCTGCCGCGTCTCGGTGCCGATGCGCTTCAAGCGCTCGCCCTTGTCGCCGATCACCATGGCCTTGTGGCTATCGCGCTCGACGACGATGGTGGCGGCAATGCGCACCAGGCGCTTGTGCTGCTTGCTTTTCTCTTCGCTGAACTGGTCAATGATGACGGTGGAGGTGTAAGGCAGCTCGTCGCCCGTGAAGCGGAACAGCTTTTCGCGCACCGTCTCGCTGGCGAGAAATTTTTCGCTGCGGTCGGTCAGCTCGTCTTCACCGTACCACCAGGCCTGCTCGGGCAGGTACTTGGCGCAAATGCCATACAGCCGCTCGACGTCGCCCTTGTTCTTGGCCGACATGGGCACGAACTCGGCGAACGCGTGGCGCTCTTGCATGCTCTTGAGCCAGGGCGCAATCTCGGCGCGGCGGTGGATGTTGTCGAGCTTGTTGGCAATCAGCAAGGTCGGGATGCCGGGTTTGAACAGCGAGAGCACCTTGGCATCCGCCAGGGTAAAACTGCCGGCCTCAACGACGAACAGGATCAGGTCCACATCGCCAATGGCGCCCATCACGGTCTTGTTGAGCGACTTGTTCAGCGCCGTGGCGTGGCGCGTCTGAAAGCCCGGGGTGTCGACGAAGATGAACTGCGTCTGCTCGCGCGTGTGAATACCGGTGATGCGGTGGCGCGTGGTCTGCGCCTTGCGCGACGTGATGCTGATCTTTTGGCCCACCAGGGCGTTGAGCAGCGTGGACTTGCCGACGTTGGGCTTGCCGACAATGGCAATCACGCCGCAGCGCTGGCCTGTTGCACTGGCTTCGCCCGCTTCACCCGCATCGCCCACCGTTGCCGCAGGCCGGCTGGTCGCAGCTCGGCTCGCCGCCAGCATGGATTCAAGGTTTTTTTGGCTGTTAGCGCTTATCCCATCAGCGGGAGCAGCTTCTTTATTTGTAGCATCTGTCATGATTTTTTCGCCTGGAGTTGGGCCAACACGGCAGCGGCCGCAGATTGTTCGGCCGCGCGGCGGGAAGCCCCACTGCCGCGCGCAGCCAGCGCGAGTTCGCCAATGCTGCATTCGACTTCAAAAGACTGCCGGTGGGCCGCGCCGGTGGTATCAACCACCCGGTAGTCTGGCAGCTTCATGCGCCGGCCCTGCAGCCATTCCTGCAAGGCAGTTTTCGCATCCCGGGCCGCGGCCTGCATCTGGGGGCTGATCTCCACACCCTCAAACAAACGCCGCACCAACTCGGTAGCGGTCTGAAAGCCGGCATCCAGGTAGACGGCGCCAATAACGGCTTCGAGCGCATCGGCAAGCATCGAAGGCCGCGTCTTGCCCCCCGAGCGCGCTTCACCTTCGCCCACGCGCAGTACCTGGGGCAAACCGAGTTCTACGGCCAGTCCGTGCAAGGTGTCTTGCTTGACCATGTTGGCACGCACGCGCGAGAGATCGCCCTCGGACTGGCTGGCCAGGCGCTCGTACAGCAGGCTGGAGACTGCCAGGTTGAGCACCGAATCGCCCAAAAACTCCAGTCGCTCGTTGTGGTCGCTGCTGGCGCTGCGGTGGGTGAGCGCGCGCGTCAGCAGCGCCGGATTGGAAAATGCATGCTGCAGGCGTTGCTGCAGCGAGACCAGGGGCGGCACCTATTCGGACTGCAGGTCAAAGCGGTACACCAGATACGCAGGCCCGGCCAGAGCAATCTCACGCGAGTATTTGGCCCGAACCACGACCTTGTCGCCGCGCTTGGTCACCTCCAGATCCTTGCCACTGATAGTAAAGATGTCGTCGATTGCAGCAGCCCGATCAAAGCTGCCGCGAATTTCCGGCACGGTGGTGCCTTCCTTCGAGGCCTTGTTGATGGCCTTTTGAATGGCGTGCGATTCAAGGAACACCGGCACCGACTGCCCGCCAATGGCAAAGGCCGCCACGGCCAGCAAGCCGATGATGATGACGCCGATAAAGGACAGGCCGCGTTGGCGCGAAGGGCTGGCGGTGCGATGCTGTTTCATGGTATTCAATCTCCCGTTCTTGTTTGCGACACTTGGTTCAAATTGCTCACTGGAACCCACCAATGCGCTTCCAGTTGCCAAAATTCATCCACACAAAAAACGCCTTGCCCACGATATTGGCTTCCGGCACAAAGCCCCAATAGCGTGAATCGAGCGAATTGTCGCGGTTGTCGCCCATCATGAAGTAGTGGCCTTCCGGCACCTTGCAGACGACGCCCTCGACACTGTAGCGGCAGTTGTCGCGGTAGGCAAAATTACTCGCCCCTTGCACGAACGCAGGAACGCTGTCGTTGTTCAGCAGTCGGTGCGGGTGACCGCCCAGCTCCTCCTGAAACTGCTTGAAATAGCGCGTGGCGTCTTCTTCAAAGTAGTCCGGAAGCGTATCGGTAGGGACCGGCTCGCCGTTGATGGTCAGGCGCTTGTTGATGTAGGCCACTTCATCGCCCGGCACGCCGACCACGCGCTTGATGTAATCCAGCGTGGGTTGCGGTGGGTAGCGAAACACCATTACGTCACCCCGCTGCGGTGCATTGCCTTGGGTGATCTTGGTGTTGATGACCGGCAAGCGAATGCCATAGGTGAATTTGTTGACCAATATGAGGTCGCCCACCAGCAGTGTGGGAATCATCGAGCCCGAAGGAATCTTGAAAGGCTCGAACAAGAACGAGCGCAGCAGAAAGACTGCAGCAATCACGGGAAACAGCCCCGCAGTCCAATCAAGCCACCAGGGCTGCGCCAGCACGCGCTGCTGCGCATCGCCCGTGTCGATATCGACGCGCGCAATGCCTTGGCGATCGAGTTCGGCGCGCCGTGCCTGGGCCGCTTGCTCAATCGCGAGCGCTGCGTGGCGGCGGCGCGGCAAGAAATAGAAACGTTCGGCGAGCCAATAACAGCCCGTTACCACGGTGGCCAAAAACAGAAGCAAGGCGAAATTGCCCTCAATAGCGCCAAAGTACCAGGCGCCGATGTACCCCGCGAACGCGGCGAGCAACAGCGACGTGAAAATCTGAACCAGCTGCATCAATCTTCCACCTGCAAAATGGCAAGAAAAGCTTCTTGCGGCACTTCCACCGAACCAATCTGTTTCATGCGCTTTTTGCCCGCCTTCTGCTTCTCCAGTAGCTTGCGCTTGCGCGAGATATCACCGCCGTAGCATTTGGCCAGCACGTTCTTGCGCAGCGCCTTGATGCTCTCACGCGCAATGATGTTGCCGCCAATCGCGGCCTGGATGGCCACGTCAAACATCTGCCGGCTGATGATTTCGCGCATCTTGGCCACCACGGCGCGGCCGCGGTACTGGCTTTGACTGCGGTGCACGATGATGGAAAGCGCATCGACCTTCTCGCCATTGAGCAAAATATCCACTTTCACCACGTCGGAGGCGCGGTATTCCTTGAACTCGTAGTCCATGGACGCATAGCCCCGGCTCACCGACTTGAGCTTGTCGAAGAAGTCGAGCACGATCTCGCCCAGCGGCATCTCGTAGGTCAGCATCACCTGGCGACCGTGGTAGGCCATGTTCATCTGCACGCCACGCTTCTGGTTGGCCAGCGTCATCACCGGCCCCACATACTCCTGCGGCATGTACAGATGCACGGTGACGATGGGCTCGCGGATTTCCTGCAGCTTGCCCTGGTCGGGCATCTTCGCCGGGTTTTCCACCATCACCACTTCGCCGCCCGGCATGACCACTTCGTAGACCACGCTGGGCGCGGTGGTGATGAGGTCCTGGTCGAACTCGCGCTCCAGGCGTTCCTGCACGATCTCCATGTGCAAAAGACCCAGAAAGCCGCAGCGAAAACCAAAACCCAGCGCCTGGCTGACCTCGGGTTCGTAGTGCAGCGAGGCATCGTTGAGCTTGAGCTTTTCCAAGGCATCGCGCAGTTGATCGTATTCGCTCGCTTCCGTCGGATACAGGCCGGCAAACACCTGCGGCTGGATTTCCTTGAAACCGGGGAGCGCCTCGGCGGCGGGACCCGCGTTGTTCGGAAGCTTCTTCTCCAGCGTAATGGTGTCACCCACCTTGGCAGCCTGCAGCTCCTTGATGCCGGCAATGATGAAACCCACCTGCCCGGCCTCCAGTCGGTCACGCGGCTCTGTCGCTGGCGTGAAGACCCCCAGGTTGTCGGCGTTGTAGACAGCGGCGCTGGCCATCATCTTGAAGCGCTCGCCCTTGAGGAGGCGCCCGTCGACCACGCGCACCAGCATCACCACACCGACGTACGTATCGAACCAGCTGTCGATGATCATGGCGCGCAGCGGGCCGTCCGGGTTGCCGCGCGGCGCCGGCACCTTGGCGACGATGGCTTCGAGAATTTCATCAATGCCCATGCCCGTCTTGGCCGAGCAGGGAATCGCATGCTCGGCGTCAATGCCGATCACGTCCTCGATTTCGGCCTTGGCGTTCTCAGGGTCGGACTGTGGCAAGTCCATCTTGTTGAGGACCGGCAGCACTTCCACACCCAGGTCGAGCGCGGTGTAGCAGTTGGCCACGGTTTGCGCTTCGACACCCTGCGAGGCATCAACCACCAACAGCGCACCTTCGCAGGCCGAGAGCGAACGGCTCACCTCGTAGGAAAAATCGACGTGGCCGGGCGTGTCGATCAAGTTCAGGTTGTAGACCTGCCCATCCTGCGCCTTGTATTGCAGTGCAGCCGTCTGCGCCTTGATGGTGATGCCGCGCTCCTTTTCGATATCCATCGAATCGAGCACCTGCGCCTCCATCTCCCGGTCGGCCAGGCCGCCGCAACGCTGGATCAGCCGGTCGGCCAGCGTGGATTTGCCGTGATCAATATGGGCAATGATCGAAAAATTTCGGATGTGGTTCATCGACAGGAGGGTTGGGGTGGCGCGGGCGTGGCGCAGCAGACATGAAAAAGGGCGCGTCGCTCAGAGGACGCGCCCTGTCACATAAGCAATGCTTGGGCGCGTATTGTAGGCAAAAGCCTGCGAGCACCCTGGCCGGCTACCGCGCGGACCGAATCAGCGCGTACTGCGCCCAGTCGCCGCGCCGGTACAGCACATTGATGGACTTGCTCTTGTCGGCCTTGGCAAGCGCAGCCTCGAACTCCTTGAGACCGGTAATCTCGGTGTTGGCCACCGCCAAAATCACGTCGCCCTGGCGCAGGCCCGCACGCGCCGCAGCGTCGCTGGCAGCCTCGACGCGCACACCGCCCTTGACGTTGAGCTCGCGGCGCTGTGCATCGGTCAGCTCGGACAGGGAAAGCCCCAGCTTCTGCGCCGCGGGAGACGCCTTGGGCGCCGTATCTGGAACGCCGGCCTTGGCTTCGGTCTTGTCGGGTTCGATTTCAGCGACGGTCACCGTCAGATCGCGCGTCTGGCCGCGGCGGAACACCGTGACGGTGCTGCGTGTGCCGGGCTTGGTGTTGCCCACCATGCGCGGCAAATCAGAAATCTTGTCAACGATTTTTCCGTCAAACCGGGTGATGATGTCACCGGCCTCGACGCCCGCCTTGTCGGCCGGTGCGCCCTTTTCAACGCCCGTCACCAGCGCGCCCTGCTGCTTGCCCAAGCCAAGCGATTCGGCCACGTCCTTGGTGACACTGCCAATCTGTACACCGATGCGCCCGCGCGTCACGCGGCCCGTGGCGCGCAACTGGTCGCTGACACGAATCGCTTCGTCGATCGGAATCGAGAACGAGATGCCCATGAAGCCGCCGGAGCGCGAATAGATCTGGCTGTTGATGCCAACCACTTCACCGCGCATATTGATCAGCGGACCTCCCGAGTTGCCGGGGTTGATGGCCACGTCGGTCTGAATAAAGGGCAGATAGTCGCCCGTGTCGCGCTGCTTGGCGCTCACAATGCCGGCGGTCACGGTGTTTTCCAACCCGAAAGGCGAACCAATGGCCATGACCCATTCGCCCACGCGCAGGCGACTGACGTCACCGATTTTCACTGCGGGCAGCCCCGTGGCATCAATCTTGACCACGGCCACATCACTGCGCTTGTCGTAGCCAATGATCTTGGCTTTGAATTCGCGCTGGTCAGTGAGCGTCACCATGACTTCGTCCGCGCCTTCGACGACGTGGGCATTGGTCATCACATAGCCATCAGAACTCAGGATAAAGCCCGAACCCAGCCCGCGCGGCTGCTCTTCCTCTGGCTGCTGTTGGCGCGGGTTGGGACGCTGGCCCTTGGGCACATTGGGAATGGGCAGACCAAAGCGCTTGAAGAACTCCAGCATGTCTTCGTCCATGCCGCCCGACATATTGCGCGCCGAGACTTTTTCGAGTGTGCGGATATTGACCACCGAGGGGCCCACCTGCTCTACCAGATCGGTGAAATCCGGCAAACCACGCACACTGGTCACTGGTGCCTGCGCCTGAGCGTGAAGAGGCGAGAGGCTGGCAGCGCCCACGCCTACCGTGCCTGCGACAGCCAGCACGCCTGCCGCCGTCCACGCGTTGAATTTCGTCCACTGAGTTTTCATGATGTCTGGCCTTTCAAATTTCGTCTGCGCCGCGCGCATGCACTTTCAGAAACGCGCCGGACCAAATGGTTCCCCGCACGCGTGGACGCGACTACTTGCGCACGCGGACCAGCCGCTGGGCAAACAGCGCCAACGTGGCCTGTGGAACTTCGCCCACCGCTGTCAACCAGGTATGGGCATCGAGCGGGCGAGCCAGCGCCTGCGTGGCACCGGCCGACCAGCGCGCCAACGCATTGAGGGTCTGCGCGCCGTCCCGGGTTTCGAAGAAAAGCGACACACTGGCCAGCCCATCTGAATACGTGCACTGCATGGCATTGCCGCGCGTCTGAGGCACCCGGCAACCCTGGAGCGAAAAACCGGGAAGTGCTTCGCGCAGCGCCCAGACGCTTTCCTCTTGCGGCAGCTCGCGCTGAGGCACCTGCGCAAGCGCACGGTAACCCTGCAGATCGTCCATGGCCTGCGACAGTGCGGGCAGCGAAACCGGCGCGTCGAGTTCCAGCTGCAAAAAGCTCGCCTGCTCGCGGACATGGCCGTCGGCCTCCACGGTCTGCAGTCGCAGCACCAGGCCCGAGCCCTGCTCACTCCATATGCGGTAGCCAAATCGCAGCGCATCGCGCGGCCGCAGCCAGACCACGTCCGCATCGCGACCCGCCACACGCTGGCGCCCCAGGCGCTCGGCCCGGTACAAGGTGTCGAGCTGGTCCGCAAGGGCCGGCACCGCGCCCGAGAAGGGTGTAGAGCGACGCAAAGGCTCGGTCACCACCGTCCGCGAGGTATGAAAAAACGTTCGCATTTCGCCGTTGCGGCGAAAGATGGTGCGCGCAGGACCGTCAAGCGCCTCGATGCGCTCCATGTGCTGATCGCCTTCGCAGGCATGCCAGATGCGCGAGCCGCTGGTGGCGCCCGCATCGGTGGTCACAACAAAGGTGCCCACATAGCTCCGCTCCAGTGCCGCGCGCTGCACCCGCGCAATCCAGCCGGCCACATCCGTGGGAAGCTGCGCCGCTGCGGAACTGCTGGGAGCGGCAGCATCCACCGCGCCGGTGGCCCATGCAGGCGCATCCGCACACAGCGCCGCCAGCGCCACGAACGCGCCAGCACACACCCTCGCGAGCGGAGTGCCTGCGGGACAGCGTTCAGCGCTCCGGGGCCTCAAACGTCGCATTGCGCAAGAAACCCGCAGGCATCTGGAGGGCGGAGGCACCGCCGAATTGTTTGTGTGCGGCCAGCAACTCATCCAGCCGGGGATCGCGAATCATCACCGGAGCCCCAGCCTGTGCCAGCTCGGTTGGCGCGGATACCGCGGGCGGCGCAGTTACTGCCAGTTGCGCCCCTTGCAGCGGCTCACCCCGCAGCACGGAAAGCGAGTTCCAGCCAATAGCGGCCACCGCCGCCAAGGAAGCAAAACCAGCCACCAACTTCCACCGCCAGATTGAATCATTGGCTGCCGAGCCGCCCGGCGCCATGGTGATGGTTTCGGCGCTGACGGGCACGGCGACCGGAGGTGCTGTGCTCTGGGCAGGCGACTGCGCGAGCTCGGCACGCAGACGCAGCAAAAAGCGCTCGCTGTCGCTGGCGCGCGCCAGTTCGGGCGATCGCAGCACATCACCAATCAGGTGGTAGGTCTGCCAGGACGCGCGCGACGCGTCCTGCGTGCACAGGGCCAGCGCCTGCGCAAGCTCTTCGCCTTCGAGTTCGCCGTCGGCAAACGCCGACAGCAGTTCTTGTGCTTTCAGTTCCGTTTCCATGGTGTCTACCTGCAGTATCTAGGGGCCGCGTACCTACCAGCGTTTGCCCGACTGGTTTTCCAGCATCGGGCGCACGCGCGCCGAAATCGCTTCTCGCGCTCGAAAAATGCGTGAACGCACCGTCCCGATCGGGCAATCCATGGCCTGGGCAATTTCCTCATAGCTCAGCCCTTCGATCTCGCGCAGCGTCACCGCCTCACGCAAATCGGCCGGAAGGGCTTCCATCGCGGCATTGACGGCAACGGCAATTTCCTGGGCCGCCAGCACCGTCTCCGGCGTTTCGTCGGTGGTTAGTTCGTGTCGGGGCCGGGAAGTTTCATCGTCTTCATCGCCGCCTGGTGCCCCTGCGTGGTAGACCACCGGATTGCGCTTGAGGTCCAGCAAGGTCTTCTTAGCGGTATTGACCGCAATGCGGTAGAGCCAGGTATAGAACTGCGCTTCGCCGCGAAACTGGTGCAACGCCCGGTAGGCGCGAATAAAAGTCTCTTGCGCAATGTCGGGAATCAGATCGGTGTCGCGCACCATGCGGCCGATCAGCCTCTCGATGCGCCGCTGGTATTTGATGACCAGCAGTTCAAACGCGCGCTGGTCACCCGCCACCGTCCGCTGCACGAGCTGGAAGTCGGCATCGGGCGCGCGGGGTTCGGCAGGAGCAGCGGAAGAGGGATCGGTCATGAATCAAGCGGGCGTCGGCACAAGGAACCGACTGGAGGCACTGTCACACGCGGCGATCAGGGACTGCGGCGTCCCCGGCGGCCTGCGCGGCAGACTCTGACTGCGCAGCTGTGGGGCGCGAATATACCGCACGGCGCAGATCAAGCCAGCGCGCAACATCCTGTGATCGCTCGACAAACAACCAGACCGCGGGGTGCCCCTCGGGAAATGCCAAGGCCATGCGCCGCTGCAGATCAAGCTGAAGGACCACCACGTTCCCCAAAGGCTGCGGCGCCACTGCGTTGCCAGTGCCCTGCAACTCCCAAGCTTGCCCGTCCCAGACGAGCGTGCCCACGGGGAGCCGAGTCCAGAAGCGCGCGGCCAGCACAGCGACCACTGTCCAAAGCACAAGCGCCGGCCCCACAGTGCGTCGCTCCGCCCCCGCACCAGCACTCAGCCACGCCAGCAGAACCAGCAAGGCGGCAGCGTTCAGAAAAATCAGCGCGCCTGCCAACACCGGACTGCGCCGCAGCGGGAACTGCACTGCGGGCGCGGGGTAGCGCTGGGTGGCAGCGCTCATTCACATCCTGTGCGGCAATGGGGCGGATCAAGCGCGTTGCGGACGCACAGGCCAACCGCTCAAACGCGCTGGAACACCAAGGTCCCGTTGGTGCCGCCAAAGCCAAAATTGTTCTTCATGGCCAGTTCCACCGGCATGTCGCGCGCGGTGTTGGCACAGAAATCCAGGTCGCACTCGGGGTCCTGGTGGTCCAGGTTGATCGTGGGCGGCACCTTCTGGTGGTGCAACGCGAGGATGGTGAAGATGCTCTCGATGCCCCCCGCGCCACCCAGCAAGTGCCCGGTCATCGATTTCGTCGAACTGACCACCAGCTTTTGCGCGGCGTCTCCGAACGCCGCCTTGATCGCATGCGTTTCGTTCACATCGCCCAGCGGGGTGGAGGTGCCGTGGGCATTGAGGTAGTCAATCTGGTCGGCGTTGACCCCGGCGTTGCGCAGTGCATTGAGCATGGCGCGGCGCGGGCCGTCCATGTTGGGCGCGGTCATGTGTCCGGCGTCGGCGCTCATGCCAAAACCAATCAGCTCGGCATACATGCGCGCGCCACGGGCCTTGGCGTGTTCGTATTCTTCCAGCACCACGACGCCTGCGCCTTCGCCGAGCACAAAGCCATCGCGGTCTCTGTCCCAGGGACGGGACGCCGCCTGCGGGTCGTCGTTGCGGGTCGACAGCGCGCGCATGGCGGCAAAACCGCCAATGCCCAGCGGCGAAACCGTCGCTTCGGTGCCCCCGGCAACCACAACGTCTGCGTCGCCGTATTCAATCATTCGACCCGCCTCACCGATGCAGTGCAGGCCCGTCGTGCAGGCCGTCACCACCGCAAGGTTCGGCCCCTTGAAGCCAAAGCGCATGGATACATGCCCAGCCACCATATTGATGATGGACGCTGGCACGAAAAAAGGCGTAATGCGGCGCGGCCCCCGGGCCACGAGCTCGGCGTGGGTGTTTTCGATCAGCGGCAGGCCGCCAATGCCAGAGCCGATGACGCAGGCAATGCGTGTGGCCAGCTCATCGTCCAGCGCATCGCCGGTGGGCAGACCAGCGTCCTGCACCGCCTGCACGGCCGCAGCGATGCCGAAATGAATGAACGCATCCATCCCGCGCGCATCCTTGGCGCTGAGGTAGGCGCCCAGATCAAAACCCCGCACTTCCCCGGCAATCTGGCAGGCGAAGTTCGACGCATCAAATTTGGTGATGCGGTCGATGCCGGAACGCCCGGCCAGGAGGTTGGCCCAGGCGTCCTGCACCGTGTTTCCCACGGGACAAACGCAACCCAGGCCGGTCACGACAACGCGACGACGGCTCATTCGTAAAACCTTGTGCTTGTTGACTCGCTCAACGCGGCGCAGCGCGCCGATCAAGCCTTCGGGTGGGATGTGGCGTAGTCGATGGCGTTCTGCACCGTGGTGATTTTCTCGGCGTCTTCGTCGGGAATCTCGATGCCGAATTCGTCTTCCAGTGCCATCACCAGTTCGACCGTGTCGAGCGAGTCGGCGCCGAGGTCGGCCACGAAGGCCTTTTCGCTGGTGACCTGGGACTCTTCCACGCCGAGTTGCTCGGCAATGATCTTTTTGACGCGTGCTTCAATATCGCTCATGGTTTCACTCTGGGTGTTGGTAGATTGATCGGGGATTCTAGCTGCTTAGATCGTGCCATTTGATACAAGATTATTTGCATTCATTTGACGCGAAATTTGTTCATTTACATGTACATGCCGCCATTGACGTGTAATTCCTGGCCCGTGACATAACCCGCTTGCGGCGAGGCGAGGTAAGCGACGGCATGTGCGATGTCAGCGGGTCGCCCCAGGTGGCCCAGCGGGATCTGATTCAGCAGGGATTTTTGCTGCGCTTCGGGCAGACCCGCCGTCATGTCGGTATCGATGAAACCGGGCGCCACGCAGTTGACTGTGATGCCCCGGGTGCCGAGTTCGCGCGCCAGCGAGCGTGTCATGCCGGCAACGCCCGCCTTGGCCGCCGCGTAGTTCGCCTGCCCCGCATTGCCCGATGCACCCACCACGCTGGTGATGCTGATGATCCGGCCAAAACGCTGCTTCATCATCGGCCGGATCGCAGCGCGGCTCACACGGAACACGGCACCCAGGTTCGTTCCGAGTACGGCGTCCCAATCGTCGTCCTTCATCCGCATGGTCAGCTGGTCGCGCGTGATGCCGGCATTGTTCACCAGCACTTGCAGGCCGCCTAGCTCCTTGACGACGCGGTCGATCAGTGCGTCCACCGAGAGCGCATCGTTCACGTCGAGCACCGCGCCACTGCAGCCGGCATGGGCCGACAGCGCAGCACCGATGCGCTGCGCGCCCTCTGCCGTGGTGGCTGTGCCCACCACGCGGTAGCCACGCTGCGCCAGTTCGAGCGCAATGGCAGCACCGATGCCGCGCGAGGCGCCAGTCACCAGCGCCACGGGCGCTTGTTTTTCCTCAATGCCACTCATGCCAGTAGCTCCTTGACTTGGGTGAGGGAGGCCGGATCAAACAGTGCCGCGCCCACCAGTTCGGGGTCGATGCGGCGCACCAGGCCGGCGAGCACCTTGCCCGGGCCGCACTCGACAATGTGCGTCGCACCCATGGTGCGCAACTGCTGCACGCATTCAACCCAACGCACCGGACCAAAAGCCTGGCGCACCAGAGCGTCACGGATGGCCTCAGGATCACTTTGCACGGCGACGTCGACGTTGTTGACTACGGGAATCTGGGGCGCCGCAAGCACCAGCGCGCCCAGCGCCTCGCGCAGCGCCTCGGCGGCCGGGCGCATCAGGCTCGAATGAAAAGGGGCCGAGACCGGCAAAGGCAGCGCGCGCTTGGCGCCTGCCGCCTTGAGCGCTTCGCAGGCGCGCTCCACCGCCGCCTTGCTGCCGGCGATCACGGTCTGCGAGGGGTCGTTGAAATTGACCGCCTCCACCACATCCCGCTCATTTTGGCCGCTAGCGCCCGCCACATCTGCGCAAATTGCTATTACTTTTGCAGCGTCCAGCCCCAAAATGGCGGCCATCGCCCCGGTGCCCACGGGCACGGCCTGCTGCATGGCGGCAGCGCGCAGGCGCACCAGCGGCGCAGCCTGGGCCAGGGTCAGTACACCGGCGGCCACCAGGGCGGAATACTCTCCCAGCGAATGACCGGCCAGTGCCAAGGGCAATGCGCCGCCCTCGGCGCGCCAGACGCGCCAGGCCGCCACGCCCGCGACCAGCATGACGGGCTGGGTGTTGG
>JBATPF010000495.1:0-5514 GCA_049291355.1 Giesbergeria sp. | reverse complement strand
AGCGGGGGCAGACGGTGCGGCAGGAGCCGCCGCAGGGGCTGCAGGCGTGGCGGGCGCCTCGGTCTTTTTGTCGCCGCAGGCGGCCAGGAACAGGGAAACGAGAGCGACGGCGAGAACGCGGGAAGCGGAGGTCATTGAGGGGGTCCTTGAAAGAAAAACGGGAGGCAGTTCTTGTACTGCCGAGTGGCGGCGCCGGGTGTAGGGCAATGCGCCAAGCTGATGCTGCGGCGCAATATTTTGACGCAGAACCGCTCCCGAGAGCGCCCCTAATGTAACGCTGCCTAGGCGTTTCGCTGGAAATGCCCCCACGCCCACTATTGATCTCCATCAAAAATCAGCATTTACCCTGATCTACACTCGCATCCATGAAAACCCTTAGAGCATGGACCTGGCTGCGCCGGGCACTGCTCGCCGGCTTCCTCTCTGTGATGGGCGTCTCCGCGGCGTCTCCGTACCTGCACCCCACCCGTACGCAGTTGCTCTGCGTGGGCGCCGGCGGGGTGGCTTTGGTGGCATTGGGCGACGACGGCCTGCCCACCGAAACGCGCCAGCTCGATTGCCCTTTGTGCCTGCCGGCCGTCGGCCCGGCGGCGACGCTCGTCGCTTCGGTGCCCTGCGCCGCGCCGCTGTTTTCGCAACCCCTACCCCCTGCTTTGGTCAGTGTCTGCGCACGCTCGGGTGCGCCGCCGCCCGGGCGCGGGCCTCCTGTTTTCTCCTGAATTAACCCTGAAAGAAAGTCCATGAACGACAAAAAAGCGTCCCCTAGCGAACTCGCAGGCATTGGCCGGCGCAGGTTCCTCAACACGGCGGCTCTGGCCGGCCTGACTGTGGGCGTCGCCGCTTGCAACGACAAGCCTGCCGCCACAGCAGCGCCTTCTGCCGCTGCACCGGCCTCGGCTCCGGTAGCCCACGCTGCTTCCGAAGTCGGCAAATACGAAGTGGCTCCCGGCCAGCTCGACGAGTACTACTCTTTCTCGTCCGGCGGCCACTCGGGCGAAGTGCGGATTTACGGCCTGCCGTCCGGCCGCCTGTTCAAGCGCATTCCGGTGTTCAACATGGACTGTCTGGTGGGCTGGGGCATCACCAATGAGTCGAAAGCCATCATCGGCACCAAGCCCGATGGCAGCCTGAAGTACCACACGGGCGACACGCACCACGTGCACCCTTCGTACACCGACGGCACCTACAACGGCAAGTACATCTTCGTGAACGACAAGATTCACGGCCGCCTGGCGCGCATTCGCCTGGACACGATGGAAACCGACAAGATCATCGAACTGCCGCTGGTGCAGGGCTTTCACGGCGTGTTTCCCGACAAGCGCGATCCGGTGGACGCAGCCATCAACCACACCACACGCGTGTTCTGCGGCGGCGAGTTCAGCATTCCTCTGGTCAACAACGGCAAGAACATGGATGCGACGGCGGACTACCGCTCGATCTTCAGCTGCGTTGACTCCGAAACCATGGAAGTGCGCTGGCAAGTCGTCATCGACGGCAACTGCGACCTGGTGGCCACGTCGTACGACGGCAAGCTCGCCTGCTCGAACCAGTACAACACCGAAAACGGCGTGCACTACGAAGACATGATGTCGGCCGAAATGGATTCGTGCATCTTCTTCAACGTGGCGCGCATCGAAGCGGCTGTGAAGGCCGGCACGTTCAAGACCTACGGCGACTCCAAAGTGCCGGTGGTCGATGGCACCAAGGCCGGCAACGCCGACGCCAAAACCGCGCTGACCTGCTACGTCCCCGTGGGCAAGAACCCGCACGGCGTGAACGCCAGCCCAGACGGCAAGTACTACGCCTGCTCGGGCAAGCTCTCGCCCACCGCCACGCTGATCGAACACGAGCGCGTGCTCAAGTGGTTTGACGGCGAACTCAAGGAGCCGCGCGAAGCCGTGGTGGCCGAACCCGAAATCGGCCTGGGCCCACTGCATACGGGCTTTGACGGCCGCGGCAACGCCTACACCACCTTGTTCCTGGACAGCCAGATCGTCAAGTGGAACGTGGAAGCCGCCATCAAGTCCTACGCCGGCGACAAAGCCGCCAAGCCGGTGGTGGACCGCCTCGACGTGCAGTACCAGCCCGGCCACGGCTTCACCTCGATGGGTGAAACCAAGGACGCCGATGGCAAGTACTTTTTGTCGGACAACAAGTTCTCCAAGGATCGCTTCCTCCCCGTGGGCCCACTGCACCCCGAAACGGCGCAGTTGATCGACATCAGCGGCGACAAGATGAAGCTGGTGGCCGACCACGCCGTGTACTCCGAGCCGCACGACTCGATCATCATCCCGCGCAACCTGATCCGCACGCGCCAGGTGTATGACATTGATGAGTTCCCCAACGCCGTCAAGGACGCCAAGGACAGCCGCGTCGAGCGCAAGGGCAAGAAGGTTACCGTGTACCTGACGTCCCAGGCGCCTACCTTCGGCCTGCGCGAATGGACCGTCAAGCGCGGCGACGAGGTCACGATCATTCTGACCAATCTGGACAAGGTGGAAGATCTGACGCACGGCCTGGCGATTCCGAAGTACGACATCAACTTCATCGTGAACCCGCAAGAGACCAAGTCGGTCACCTTCATTGCGGACAAACCTGGCGTGTACTGGGTGTATTGCACGAACTTCTGCCACGCACTGCACCTCGAAATGCGCTCGCGTATGCTGGTTGAGGCCTGATAGGCCCCTCAGAGCTTGTTCTCGGTCCCCGGTGGGATCGCGAACGGACTCTCAGGGGCAGCGCAATCCCTTGGGTAAGCGCTGCCCCTTTTTCTTTTCTGGACCCCTGATGCTTCTGCCCCCATCCCGTTTTGTCGCCACCCTCTGGATGGCACTGGTTTTGCTTTTGAGCGCGATGGCGCCAGGTGCACACGCCGCATCAGGGAGCTACGAGGCCGAGTTGCCCGCGGGCCTGGCCACTGCCAAAGACATGTGCGCCTTGCTGCCGTGCAAGGACGTCTTCCCCGGCGCCACCGAATTTTCTGACCGCATGGGCCAGCCGCCGTACGTCGAGGCCTACGACAAGGCCGGCGAGGGCCGCCAGCTGCTGGGCTATGTGATGCTGTCCACCGACATCACCGACACCCCGGCCTATTCGGGCAAGCCGGTGGTCACGCTCATCGGCATGGACAAGACCGGCCACTTTGTCGGCGTCAAAGTGCTCAAGCACTCTGAGCCCATCTTGCTGCTGGGCATCCCTGAATCCGCATTGCTCGACTTCAACCACCAATACATTGGCAAGTCGGTGGCTGACAAACTGGAAATCGGCCAGTCGCGCCCCGACGAAGACGTTGTGGGCCTGGACGCCATTTCTGGTGCCACCGTCACGGTGATCGCACAAAACCAGGTGATGATGGCTTCGGGCTCGGCCGTAGCCCGCCAAGTCGGCATCCTCGCACCCGTTGTGCGGGAACCAGCGCGCTACAAGGTGGACGGCAAGGCCCTGACCTGGGACGAGCTGGTGGGCCGCGGGGCCGTACAGCACCTGCGCGTGATGCCCGAAGAACTGGGCCAGGAGCGCAGCGCCGATCCCTTCATCGAGCTGTGGTTTGGCGACCTGAGCCACCCCGATATTGGCAAAAGCGTTCTGGGCGATACCGACTGGGAGAACCTCAAGCTCCAGCTCAAGGAAGGCGAGCACGCGATCTTCGTCATCCGCACCGCCGGGCGCGAATCGTTCAAGGGCTCTGGTTTTGTGCGCGGCGGCCTGTACGACCGGGTCCAGGTCAAGCAGGGCGCTGATTCGTTCACGTTCCGCGACCTCGACTACCTCAATCTCTACGGCGTCAAGGCCGCCGGGGCGCCGTCGTTCAACGAGTCTGCGATTTTCATCGTCCGCTCCCAGGCGTTTTCGGACGCTTACCCCTGGAAGTTCTCGCTGCTGGGCAACCGCGTGGACCGCGCCACGGGCACCAAGAGCTTCACCAGCTTCGACACCAACTATTGGCTCCCGGCCTCGATGCTCGAAGGCGGTCGGCCCAAGGTGGTGGAGCCCGACGCGCCCTGGGTGCGCATCTGGAAGTCGCGCGCCGTGGAAATCGCGCTGTTCATCGCGCTGCTGGTGGGCGTGGGCGTGGTGTACGCCTACCGCGAACGCCTGACGCGTTTGTCCACGCACAAAAATAAGTGGCCCGTCAACGGCTTCAAATACACCGCCTGGGCGATTTCCATTGTGGTACTGGGCTTTGGACTGATGGCGCAGCCCTCCATCACGCAGGTGCTGACCTGGTTCCATTCGCTGTTGTTCCAGTGGACCTGGTCGCTGTTTCTGTCCGATCCGTTCATCTTCCTGTTCTGGATCTTCATCATCATCACGGTGTTCCTGTTTGGCCGCGGCCTGTTCTGTGGCTGGATGTGTCCGTTCGGGTCGCTGCAGGAATCCATCTACAAAGTGGCCCGCTTTGTGGGTCTGGGACGCTTTCAAACCAAGCTGCCGCAAAAGTGGCACGACCGTCTCAAGTGGGTGAAATACGGCGTCTTCTTTTTCCTGCTCACGGTGTCCATGTTCTCCATGGGCCTGGCAGAAAAACTCTCGGAGGTTGAGCCTTTCAAGACCACGTTCCTGGTCGGCGTGATGAACCGCTCTTGGCCCTACGGCCTGTTCGTGGCTGCCATCCTCGGCGTGTCGATCTTCATCGAACGGCCATACTGCAAGTACATCTGCCCGTTGGGGGCGTCGCTCGCCATGCCCAGCACCTTCCGCTGGTTTGGTCTTAAGCGCAAACAGGACTGCAACAGCTGCAAGGCCTGCGCCGTGGGCTGCGGCGCACAGGCCATTGACGCCGACGGCCGCATTGACCACCGCGAGTGCCTGCACTGCCTGGACTGCATGATTTTGTACACCGACACCAAAGGCTGCCCGCCGCTGGCCAAGGAACGCAAGCGCCGCGAAAAGGATGGCTTGGAGATGACACCGATTGGCGCCAACGGTTATTTCATTCCGATCTATCCGTCCACCAGTTTCACCGACCAGATCAGCCCCAAAGCCGTGAACGGCCCGGACCCGCGGATGCCGACGCCGCCCGCGTTGCCGGCGCACAAGGTCAACGTCGGCAAGCTCGAATGGCTGTGGCTGGAACTGCGCGACCACCTGTGGCCTTGGAGCACCGAAGGCTGGCACTCGCAGCGCGCGCTGCAGATTGCAGGCTTCTCGCTGGCGGTCGCCGCCACCGTCGCCTGGGTGATGACGGCGATGGGCACGCTCTCATCGGGCGCCATCATTGGCTGGTGGTTTGGCTGGAGCGTGTACGAAGTGCTGATTCGCCTGTCGGGCAAGCGCTACGTGAAGGACGGCCCATGGTGGCGCGACCACTACCGCGTGGCCGGTCTGATGGACATGATGAGCTACGTCGCCTTCAAAAACCTGCTGATTGGCGCCGCGCTGTTCCTGCTGCTCAAGTCTTTCGGCCTGCTTGTCATATGAGGCAGCGCCTGCTCGCCAGCCTGGGCGCCGCGTTGTGGGTGCTGGTGGGCGCTGCGCACGCCGCCACCGTGCACGTCGCGCCCGGGCAGGACT
>JBATPF010000494.1:0-7671 GCA_049291355.1 Giesbergeria sp. | reverse complement strand
AGCGACGGCGCTCGCACCCTGATCGAAGAAGTCGTTGCGGAATCGAGTGGCGAGCTCAAGGCGCGTGCACAGCGCATGCTCAGCGAGTTGAACTGAGCCCAGCAGGGTCAGCGGCATTGAGCGGCCGGATCGTCCTGGGCCTGAGCTACAGCGGCCAGCGCTACAGCGGCTGGCAGAGCCAGAGTTCGGGCAATACGGTTCAGGACCATCTTGAAGCGGCGCTGGCCCGCTTTTCTGCGGACGGCAGCGCCCGCATTTCCACGCTCTGCGCTGGCCGCACCGACGCTGGCGTGCACGGTCTGATGCAGGTAGTGCATTTTGATGCCTCGGTGCAGCGTCCAGATTCGGCGTGGGTGCGCGGCACCAATCGTTTTCTGCCGCCCGACATCGCCGTGCAGTGGGCCCGCGCCGTACCCGACCGTTTCCACGCCCGCGCCAGTGCCACAGCGCGCCGCTATGCCTATGTAGTGCTCCAGTCGCCCGTGCGTCCCAGCGTCGAGGCTGGGCGCGTGGGCTGGGTGTTTCGCCCGCTTGACGGCGGTGCCATGTCCAAGGCGGCGCGCATGCTGGAAGGCGAACACGATTTCAGCTCCTTTCGCGCTGCGGCCTGCCAGGCGCTCTCGCCCGTCAAGACGCTGCAGCCGATCCGCATCACGCGGCGTGGCGATGCGGCCGCAGAGAGCTGCTACTGGCGCTTTGAATTCGAAGCCAACGCTTTTTTGCACCACATGATCCGCAACATCATGGGCTGCCTGATTGCCGTGGGCCAAGGCAGCCAGAGCGCTGAATGGATGGCTGAGGTGCTGCAGGCGCGTTCGCGCAAGGTGGCGGCACCTACCTTTTCACCCGATGGCTTGTATTTTCTGGGGCCGGTGTACGCGCAATCGTGGGGCCTGCCCGCACGAACCGCTGCGTATGATTGGCTTCCATGAAAGCACAGCCTGCGCCCGCGTCCGCCCCGATCCGCACACGCATCAAAATCTGCGGGCTAACGCGCGAGCAAGACGTGGATGTAGCTGTGGCCGCAGGGGCCGACGCCATCGGTTTCGTGATGTATGCGCCGAGCCCGCGTGCCGTGACGCCTGCGCGCGCGGCTGAACTGGCGGCACGCCTGCCGCCGTTTGTCACGCCCGTGCTGTTGTTCGTCAACGAAAGTGCTATCAATGTGATAGCTGCAAGCGCTTATGTAGCAAGCGCTACGCTGCAATTTCATGGCGATGAGACGCCGGAAGACTGCTGGGCCGCCAGCGGCCAGGGCGCCCGGACCTTCCTGCGCGCCGCGCGCATTCCCCTGGGCGACGGCGGGGCACGCTTCCCCCTCGTAGAATATGCCCAGCAATTCTCCCGCGCCCAAGCCATCTTGCTCGATGCCCATGTCGAAGCGTACGGCGGTGGCGGCAAGGCATTCAATTGGTCACTTCTTCCTCCAAGCGTAAACGCTCACCTCGTCTTAAGTGGTGGACTCTCGCCTGCAAACGTGGGCGATGGGATCTTGGCGCTCCGGCCGCGTTGCACCACGCTCGCGGTTGACGTCAGCTCCGGCGTCGAATGCGATGCCCCTGGGGGAGGAACCCACAAGGGCATCAAGGACGCCGACAAGATCCAACGTTTCGTCGCCGCCGTGCGTGCGGCCGACGAGCACCTTGCCAGGAACACCCATGTTTGATTACCAGCAACCCGACGCGTCGGGCCATTTCGGCAGCTACGGCGGCAGCTTCGCCAGCGAGACCCTCACCTTTGCCCTGAAAGAGCTAAGGGAAGCCTATGCGCGCTACCAGCATGACCCCGACTTTTTGGCCGAATTCGCCTACGAGCTGAACCACTTCGTCGGCCGCCCCTCGCCCGTGTACCACGCAGCGCGCACCAGTCAGGAACTCGGCGGCGCGCAGATCTACCTCAAGCGCGAAGACCTCAACCACACCGGCGCGCACAAGATCAACAACGTCATCGGCCAGGCCATGCTCGCCAAGCGCATGGGCAAGCCGCGCATCATTGCCGAGACCGGTGCCGGCCAGCACGGCGTGGCCACAGCCACCATCTGCGCCCGCTATGGGCTCGAATGCGTGGTGTACATGGGCAGCGAAGACGTCAAGCGCCAAAGCCCCAACGTCTACCGCATGAAGCTGCTGGGCGCTACCGTGGTGCCGGTGGATTCGGGCAGCAAGACGCTGAAAGACGCGCTGAACGAAGCCATGCGCGACTGGGTGGCCAACGTGGACAACACCTTCTACATCATCGGCACCGTGGCTGGCCCGCACCCCTACCCCATGATGGTGCGCGACTTCCAGAGCGTGATCGGCACCGAGTGCCTGACGCAGATGCCGCCCATGCTGGCCGAGCAAAAAATAGCCGTCGAGCAACCCGACGTGGTGCTGGCCTGCGTGGGCGGTGGCAGCAATGCCATGGGCATCTTCTACCCCTACATCCCATTTGAAAAAACGCGGCTGATTGGCGTCGAAGCAGCCGGCGAAGGCCTGGACAGCGGCAAGCATTCGGCCAGCCTGCAGCGCGGCTCCAGCGGCGTGCTGCACGGCAACCGCACCTTCATCCTGCAGGACGAAAACGGCCAGATTACCGAGACGCACAGCATCAGCGCCGGGCTCGACTACCCCGGCGTCGGCCCGGAGCACGCCTGGCTGCAGGAGATCGGCCGGGCCGAATACGTGGGCATCACCGACACCGAGGCGCTCGCCGCCTTCCACCACCTGTGCCGCACGGAGGGCATCATCCCCGCGCTGGAATCGAGCCACGCTTTCGCTTACGCCATGCAGCTTGCCAAAACCATGCGCCCCGACCAATCCATCCTCGTGAACCTCTCAGGCCGGGGCGACAAGGACATTGGCACTGTGGCCGACCTGTCGGGCGAAGACTTCTACGACCGCCCTTCCATGCGCGGCCTGACGGTCAAGGGCGCGGGAGGCAAAGCATGAACCCGGGACGCATTGCCATCACTTTTGAACAGCTCGCCGCGCGCGGCCGCAAGGCCTTGATTCCCTACGTGACCGCCGGATTCCCGTTTGCCGACATTACCCCCGCACTGATGCACGGCATGGTCAGCGCCGGCGCCGACGTGATCGAGCTGGGCGTGCCGTTCTCCGACCCCATGGCCGATGGCCCGGTGATCCAGAAGGCGGGCGAGAAGGCCCTGGCGCTGGGGGTTGGCCTCAAGCAAGTGCTGGGCTACGTGCGCGAGTTCCGCGAAGAGAACCAGACCACGCCGGTGGTGCTGATGGGCTACGCCAACCCGGTGGAGCGCTACGACCAGATCCATGGCGCTGGCGCCTTTGTGCGCGATGCAGCGGCGGCCGGCGTCGATGGCGTGCTCATCGTCGACTACCCGCCCGAGGAATGCGAAGCCTTTGCTGCCGCGCTGCGAGCGCATGGCATGGACCTGATCTTCCTGCTGGCCCCTACCAGCACCGATGAGCGCATGGCCCAGGTGGCGCGTGTGGCCAGCGGCTATGTGTACTACGTGTCGCTCAAGGGCGTCACCGGTTCGGGCACGCTCGACACCGCCGCTGTCGAGGCCATGCTGCCGCGCATCCGCAAGCAGGTCAGCATTCCAGTGGGCGTCGGCTTCGGCATTCGCGATGCGGCCACTGCCCAGGCGATCGGCAAGGTGGCCGATGCCGTGGTGATTGGCAGCCGCATCATCCAGTTGCTCGACGGCCAGCCGCACGAAAAGGTGGTGCCCGTGGCGGTCGATTTCCTGCGCGGAATCCGCAAGGCGCTCGACGGATAATTCGGTTCATCCCCCTGCGCGGCTGCGCCGCTTCCCCCTTCTCTCGGCTTCGCCGGGAAGGGGGACGCCACCAGTGGCCCGGCAAAGCCGGTTCCACGGTGTCACTGGCTTAAGACGCGCCAGTTTCGTGGGCTGCGATGCAGCTTGGTAAATCTTTATAGAGGTATCTATGTCCTGGCTAGAAAAACTCCTCCCTGCCAAGATCCAGCAAACCGACCCCAATGTGCGCCGGCAAATGCCGGAGGGCCTGTGGATCAAGTGTCCGAGCTGCGAAGCCGTGCTCTACAAGAACGATCTGGAGCGGAACCAGAACGTCTGTCCACAATGCGGCCACCACCACCGCATTGGCGCGCGCGCCCGGCTAGACGCCTTCCTCGACCCGGAAGGCCGCTACGAAATTGGTCAAGAAGTCATCCCCGTCGATGCCCTCAAGTTCAAGGACAGCCGCAAGTACCCCGAACGCCTGAAAGAAGCGCTGGAGAACACTGGCGAGACCGACGCACTTGTCGTCATGGGCGGCGCGGTCAAAAGCATCAACGTGGTCGTCGCCTGTTTTGAGTTCGACTTCATGGGCGGCTCCATGGGCAGCGTGGTCGGCGAGCGCTTCGTGCGTGGGGTGGAAACCGCCATCGAGCAGAAGGTGCCCTTCATCTGCTTCACCGCCACGGGCGGCGCACGCATGCAGGAGGGCCTGCTCTCGCTCATGCAGATGGCCAAGACCAATGCGGCGCTCACGCGCCTGGCCAAGAAGGGCCTGCCCTACATCAGCGTGCTGACCGACCCCACCATGGGCGGCGTGAGCGCAGGTTTTGCTTTTCTCGGCGACATCGTGATCGCCGAACCCAAGGCCCTGATTGGCTTTGCCGGGCCGCGTGTGATCGAATCCACCGTGCGCGTCACCCTGCCAGAAGGCTTCCAGCGCGCCGAATTCCTGATGCAAAAAGGTGCCATCGACCTCATCAGCGACCGGCGCGAACTGCGCAACACCATTGCCCAAAGCCTGGCGATTCTGCAGCGACTGCCAGCGGACGCGGTGGCCTGAGGCCGATCCGAGATTACTATTGAATTAATAGCTGCTAGCGCATACACGAAAAGCGCTAGAGCCGATTTTTATTCAAATCTTCAGCGCCACAGCGACACCTGCAGATTGCCCAGCACCATCAGCAGCACCTGCAGCAGCACGATCAGTACAAGTGGCGACAAATCGACGCCGCCCAAAGGCGGGAGCAGGCGCCGAACCGGACGCAGAATCGGCGCCGCCAGCCGGTCAATCACATCCGATATTTGCGAGCGGGCTTGCGTCCACGACATGACGGCATGAACAATTAGCAAGCCCATAGCGGCGCTGATCGCTACGCGCAACAGTCCAAACAACGCCATCCACGGCAACCAAGCCCAGGCAGCCCCTGCGCCCAGCAGCATCCAGAGCACCAAGTATTGCGCCAGCTGCACCAGCATGGCGGCCACCAGACTGGCCCAATCGAAAGCGCGCGCAGGCGGAATGGCGCGGCGCAGCGGAAGGATCAACCAGTCGGTCAGTGCAAACACCAGTCTGCCGACCGGGTTGCCAAAGGGCACGCGCTGCCACTGCATGTACAGGCGCAGCAGACAGGCACCGGTCAACATGCCGCCCACCACGTCGAGCAAAAACGAAACAATCTGATAAAGCATGGGTGCGGGTTTCCTCGAATTCGCTGCGGCATGGGATGATATCGATAAGCATGACCAAGCCTCTCTCGCTGACCTCACTGCCTCTGTTTCCGCTGGAAGCCGTGCTCTATCCGGGCGGCACGCTGGCGCTTCGTATCTTTGAGGTGCGCTACCTCACCATGGTGCGCAAGTGCTACGAGGCGGGCGCGCCCTTTGGCGTGGTGTGCCTGCACAGCGGCACGGAAGTGCGCCGTGCCGGCGCCCCGGCCGACCAGCTCTGCGACATGGGCACCCTGGCCCACGTGGAAATACTTGAGGCACCCCAGGCCGGCCTGCTGCTGGCACGCTGCCACGGTAGCCAGCGCTTTCGCCTGCAGCGCGAGACGCAGTTGCCTCATGGCCTGTGGATTGCCGATGTGGAGCAGATTCCCGACGACCTCCCCACGCCGGTCCCCGAGCACCTGGCTGCCACCGCGCAGCTGTTGGCCCCCGTGCTCGCCTCGCTGCGCGAACGGCAAGGCGCCTCGGCGGGCGCCGCCGCCACCGCCGAACAGTTGGCCGACAGCGGCTGGGTGGCGAACCGCTGGTGCGAATTGCTGCCCATGCCGATGGACCTGAAACAGCGGATGATGAAATTGGACAACCCTTTGGTACGGCTCGAACTCGTGGCCGACATGCTGGAGAGTACGGGGATTGCCCCCGATTTCTAAGCCCTTTCGGCGCAATCCCGTCTTCCTGCAATCGGTGGGCGCCAGCAAACTTAAAATGTCGGGTTTGGCGCACGCGCCATGGCCCTGCCTGCAGCCGAGCTGCCCCATCACCAGCGCTTTTCATGTCTGACCAACACCCCGTCCCCACCGCCCCCGCCATCGATGAGAACCAGCTGATCGCCGAGCGCCGCGAGAAACTCCGCGCCCTGCGCGAAGCCCAGGCCCAGGGCGGCGGCGTGAGTTTTCCCAATGATTTCAAACCGCTCCACCACGCGGCCGACCTGCACGCATTGCATGGCCAGAGCTCGGCCGAAGCCCTGGAGGCGGCGCCCGTCAAGGTGAGCGTGGCTGGCCGCATGATGCTCAAGCGCGTCATGGGCAAGGCCAGTTTTGCCACCATTCAGGACGGGTCGCTGGGCAGCCACGGCGGGCGCATCCAGCTGTACGTCACACGCGACGCGCTGGGCGAAGACCTGTACGCCGCCTTCAAGCACTGGGATTTGGGCGACATCGTTGGCGCCGAAGGCACTCTTTTCAAGACGCGCACCGGCGAGCTGTCGATTCAAGTCAGCCGGTTGCGCCTGCTGACCAAGAGCCTGCGGCCCATGCCCGACAAGTTCCACGGCATTGCCGACCAGGAGGTGAAATACCGCCAGCGCTATGTCGATCTGATGATGGACGAGACAGCGCGCCAGCGCTTTGTCGCGCGCAGCAAAGCGGTGAGCGGCCTTCGCGACTTCATGGTGCAGCACGATTTCCTGGAAGTCGAGACGCCCATGCTGCACCCGATTCCGGGCGGCGCGAATGCCCGGCCGTTCGTCACGCACCACAACGCGCTGGAGCAGGAGATGTATTTGCGCATCGCGCCCGAGCTATACCTCAAGCGCCTGCTGGTGGGCGGCTTCGAGCGGGTGTTCGAGATCAACCGCAATTTCCGCAACGAAGGGATCTCGGTGCGCCACAACCCTGAGTTCACCATGATGGAGTTCTACGCAGCGTACTGGAACTACCAGGACCTGATGGGCTTTACCGAAGAACTGGTGCGCGACGCCGCACAGAAGGCCGTGGGCACGCTGCAGCTGTCGTACCAGGGCCGCGCGGTCGATCTGGCCCAGCCGTTTGCGCGCTTGACGATCCGTGAAGCCATCTTCCAGTACACCGAGGCCGGTGCGCATGTGGACGACGCTGCCTGGCTGATCAGCGCGCTCAAGAAGCTGGGTATGAACGAAGAAAAGAACCGGCTGTCGGCGCGCAGCCTGGCCAGCCTGCAGGTGCTGTACTTCGAGGAAACGGTGGAAGACCAGCTCTGGCAGCCGACGTTCATCATGGAGCACCCGACCGAAATCAGCCCCCTGGCGCGCGCCAACGACCAGCGCTCCGAGGTGACCGAGCGCTTTGAGCTCTACATCACCGGGCGCGAGTTCGGCAATGGTTTTTCTGAACTGAACGACGCCGAAGACCAGGCCGCGCGCTTTCACGCGCAGGTGGCGGCCAAGGACAGCGGCGACGACGAAGCCATGTATTTCGACCACGACTTCCTGCGGGCGCTCGAATACGGCATGCCTCCGG
>JBATPF010000493.1:0-8730 GCA_049291355.1 Giesbergeria sp. | reverse complement strand
GGACGCAGTCGCTTTTGGTCCAGACGTCAAGCAAGGGCACAGATTTCGGCTTGAATTGGGCCATAGCGCTTGCTATGACTGCATCATCAGCTATGTATTCAATAGCGCTGCTGCGCGTGAGATCGTGCAGGAACAGCACAGCGTCTGCGTCCGCGATGGCCTCCCAGGTGCGCGCAATGCCAATGCGCTCGACTTCGTCGCCGCTCTCGCGCAGGCCCGCGGTATCGATGATGTGCAGCGGCACGCCTTCGATCTGAATGGTCTGCTGCACTTTGTCGCGCGTGGTTCCGGCAATCGCGGTGACGATGGCCAGTTCGGCGCCCGCCAAGGCATTGAGCAGCGAGCTCTTGCCGGCGTTGGGCTGGCCGGCAATCACTACCTTGATGCCCTCGCGCAGCAATGCGCCCTGTTGGGCCTGATCGGCCACCACGGACAGCTGCTGCTGCAATTTTTGTAGCTGCCCGGCCGCGTCAGAACTGCGCAAGAAGTCGATTTCTTCTTCAGGAAAATCCAGCGTGGCCTCCACCAGCATGCGCAGATGCACCAGCGCGTCGCGCAGGCGATGGACTTCATTCGAGAAAGCACCGCCCAGCGAGCGCGCAGCGCTGCGCGCGGCGGCGCTGGTGGATGCGTCGATGAGATCGGCGACGGCCTCGGCCTGCGCCAGGTCGAGCTTGTCGTTCAGAAAGGCGCGCTCAGTGAATTCGCCCGGCTGTGCCAGCCGCAGCCCCGTCAGGCGCGGCGCTCCGGTGCCAGGTTCGGGTTCGGCGGCCGCCTGCAGGCAGCGCGCCAGCAGCAACTGCAGCACCACCGGACCCCCATGGACCTGCAATTCAAGGACATCCTCCCCGGTGTAGGAGTGCGGCGCCGGGAAGAACAGCGCCAGCCCGCGGTCTATGGGCGTGCCGTCGGCTTCGCAGAAGGGCAGATAAGTGGCCTCGCGCGGCCGCAACGCCTTGCCACAAAGCACCTGCACCAGGCCGCCCAGCCCGCGTCCCGAAACGCGCACGATGCCCACCGCCCCTCGGCCCGGCGCGGTGGCAATGGCGGCGATCGGTTCGTCGTGTCGGGGCAGCATGGCAGGCAATCGATGGAGCAATGCGCCAGAGAAATCGGCGCGGCCCAGGCGGGAGATGCCGCGCAAGGGCCGCCGCCTCTGGCAGTTGCTCAAAGCGGCGCAGCCGCTCAGGGGGAGGTTACTTGAACTTCGGCAGATTGAACTGCGGCGGCACGCCCATGCGGGTGTTGATGACCCACTGCTGCGCAATCGACAGCACGTTGTTGGTAAGCCAGTACAGCACCAGGCCGGCGGGGAAGAAGAAGAACATCACGCTGAACGCCAGCGGCATGATCCACATCATCTTGGCCTGCATCGGGTCTGGAGGCGCCGGGTTGAGGGCGGTCTGCAGGAGCGAGCTCAGCGTCATGAGCAGCGGGAGAATAAAGAACGGGTCGGGCGATGAGAGGTCGTGAATCCAGCCGATCCACGGCGCATTGCGCATTTCCACGCTGGAGAGCAGCACCCAGTACAGCGAGATGAACACCGGAATCTGAACCACGATCGGGAAGCACCCGCCCATGGGGTTGACCTTCTCCTCGCGGTAAATGCGCATCATCTCCTGCTGCATCTGTTGCGGCTTGTCTTTGAGCCGCGCGCGCATCTCGGTGATCTTGGGGTTGATGGCCTTCATCTTGGCCATGCTGGAGTAGGCCTTGGCGTTGAGCCAGTAAAAGGCAATTTTGAGCAGCAACACGAGCCCGACGATCGACCAGCCCCAGTTGCCCAGCACGCTGTGCAACTGATTGAGCAGCCAGTAGAGTGGCTTGGAAATGATGGTGAAGACGCCATAGTCCTTCACCAGCTCCAGGCCAGGCGCCAGGGCTTCAAGCTTTTTTTCTTCCTGGGGGCCTGCATACAAATCGCTGTCCACGGTTCGGCTCGCACCCGGAGCAAGACTACCCAAAGACATGACCATCGCCACGGAATACTGGTTGTCCCCCAGGCGCTTCACGCGAAATTCACGCTGCAGGTCTTGACCGTCGGGTGCATTGAGCAGCCAGGCAGAGACAAAGTAGTGCTGCACCATGGCAATCCAGCCGTTGTTGGTCGGCGGGGGAACCTCTGCCTTTTGCTTTTCGATGTCAGCAAAGGGAATTTTGTGGAACTTCTTTTCGTCCGTATAGGCCGCCGGCCCCGAGAACGTGTTCGCCCCCATCATGTTGCCCGCAGCGACCGTACCATGGCGCACCAGCTGCAAATACAGCTGCGCATCGCGCGGCTGGTCACCCACGTTGACAACCTCGTGTTTCACGCGAATGGAGTAGTCCCCTCGGGTGAAGACATAGGTCTTTCGGTACTTCAGTCCCCCTGCGGGGACAGATTCAAACACAAGCTCCAGCGTCTTTACACCGTCAGCGAGGACCCGTGGTCCCGGCAGCGCATTCATCGGTGTCAGGTGATTGGGAAAGCTTGCGCCCGCATCCACCGTATTGAGCAGACCGGTTTGCGCCACATAGCGAGAAGCCGGGCTGCCGTCTTCCATCAGCACGACGGGAGTGACTTCAACCGCAGGCACAGGCTGACCGAAAACGCCTTTGATCGAGTCCATGAAGCTGCGGTTGCGCGACTGCTCGTTGTAATGCTTCAGTTCCAACTCTGACAGGGTGCCGCCTTGGCTGTCGAGCACTGCGTGAAATACATCGGTTTCAATCGCGATTTTTTCACGCGTCGAAGGAGCCGCTTGCTCCGACGTTGCGGCCAGGGTGGGAACACTGGGAGACGTTCCAGCGACTGCCGGCAAATCCGCCGGTAGAGGCTTGTTAGGGGCCGAGGCGGCGGGCGCCTGCTGCACCGGCGCCGGAAAAAACGTGCCACGGTTGCCGTTGTGTACCTGCCATTTGTCCCACAACAGGACCATGGAAAAACCGAATATGACCCACAGAATGGTGCGGCGGATGTCGTTCATGGAGTCTTCTCAGAAGCAGAGGAAGGGGATTCGTGCGGATTCAGCAGGCGCGAAAACAAACGCGTGGCGCGAGGCGGCTCTTGTGGCACAGGGTCGTGGCCGCCCTGGCACCAGGGCTGGCAGCGCGCCAGACGCGCCACGGTCAGCCAACTGCCCGCAGCCGCGCCGTGGCGCTCAAGGGCCTCGATGGCGTACACGGAGCACGTCGGCTCAAAACGGCAGGCTGAGCCCAGCCATGGACTCAGCAGCAGGCGGTAGCCGCGCACCAGCGCGATCAAAAGCCTGCGCATCAGAGCGGGCTCCGAAGCGAGCGCTCGAACAGCACGTGTAATTCCTCGCGCACTGCGAGCTTGAGCGGCGCCGAGCAGGCGCTCACAAACTGTTGGCGGTCAAACGTCGAGCGCAGGCGCACCACATGCGCCGCGGCCGGCAGGCGCGACTCAAACACCGCAGCCACACCATATATCTGGCGCTTGATGGCATTGCGCGTCACGGCGCGCCGCGCCCAGCGCTTGGGCACCATGGCCCCCAACCAGACGGCACCCGGTGCGATGAGCGCAACAGGCACGCGCCCAAGGCCGGGCACTGGCTCGGACACCTCTTGCGGCGTCGCCAGCGGCAAACGGTGCAGGGCAAAGTGGGGCGTGCGCGCCACGGTAGCACCGGACAGTGTGGCTTGGAACTGCGGACGGGTTTTCAGGCGCTGCATAAATGCGAAGAGCACGCGTGGACGCAGCTACTGGTTGCTTTCGAGGCGTCCGGGTGCTGGCCCACTGTGCGGCGCACACCTGGTGCGCAGGCGTGCGGCCCACGCAGGCTCAGACGGCCAAACGCTTGCGGCCCTTGGCGCGGCGCGCGTTGATCACGGCGCGGCCGCCGCGCGTCTTCATGCGCACGAGGAAACCGTGGGTGCGGGCGCGGCGGGTCTTGGAGGGTTGGTACGTGCGTTTCATGGTCTTTCCTTGGAGAATGTTCGGGCCAGCGACCCACCGAGGAAACCCTAGGGGGAGCCGACATTGCGATGCATTTGCCCTGAACAGTTTCAGGGAAACCGGCGATTATCGCAGGCTTAGGGGGTCAGGGCAATGCAAGGCGCCTGACAATCACGAAATGGGCCAGGCGCAGGGTGTGGATAAGGTCTGGACAAGATACAATCGCGGCCCTTCGTTCGTTCCCTCTATCCACAAGAATTTTCCCTACATGACAGAGGAACTCGCGTATCCCGCGCCCAGCCCGTCCGACCCTCAGCCAGGCCAAGCATTGTGGCAGGCCTGCCTGGAGCAACTGGCCCAGGATCTGCCCGCCCAGCAGTTCGCTACCTGGATCAAACCCCTCAGCGCCCAGATCTCGGAAGACCTTTCGCGCGCCACGCTGTATGTGCCCAACCGCTTCACGCTCGACTGGATTCGCGCCCAATACGCCGGCCGCATCGCTTCTGTGCTGGAGTTGATTTACGGCCAGCCTGTAGCATTGGAGTTAGCGCTTGCTCAGCGCGCAAGCGCCGTGCGCACACATGCTCCCACAGCGAACAGCCAGGTGCAAGGTGGCGACGCCTCGCCCGCCCAGCAGCGCCCCGACGACGCACAAGCCAACGCGGCCCCGCGCAATCGCTTGAACCCCGCCCTCACCTTCGACACCCTGGTGGAGGGCACGGCCAACCGCATGGCGCGCGCCGCCGCCATGCACGTGGCCGGCATGCCGGGGCATTTGTACAACCCGCTGTTCATCTATGGCGGCGTCGGTCTGGGCAAGACCCATCTGGTGCACGCCGTGGGCAACAAGCTGCTCGCCGACCGGCCCAATGCCAAAGTTCTCTACATCCACGCCGAGCAGTTCGTCTCGGATGTGGTCAAGTCGTACCAACGCAAAACTTTTGACGAGTTCAAACAGCGCTACCACTCGCTCGATTTGCTGCTGATCGACGACGTGCAGTTCTTCGCCAACAAGGACCGCACCCAGGAAGAGTTCTTCAACGCCTTCGAGGCGCTGCTAGCCAAAAAGAGCCATATCGTGATGACCAGCGACACCTACCCCAAGGGCCTGGCGGACATCCACGAGCGCCTGGTTTCGCGTTTCGATTCGGGCCTCACGGTCGCCATCGAGCCGCCCGAGCTGGAGATGCGCGTCGCCATCCTGATCAACAAGGCACGCGCCGAGAGCGTGGAAATGCCCGAAGAAGTCGCCTTCTTCGTGGCCAAGAACGTGCGCTCGAACGTGCGCGAGCTGGAGGGCGCGCTGCGCAAAATTCTGGCGTATTCGCGCTTCAACCAGAAGGAAATCTCGATCCAGCTGGCCCGGGAAGCCCTGCGCGATCTGCTGTCGATACAGAACCGGCAGATCTCGGTGGAAAACATCCAGAAGACGGTGGCCGACTACTACAAGATCAAAGTGGCCGACATGTACAGCAAGAAGCGCCCGGCCAGCATTGCCCGGCCGCGCCAGATTGCCATGTACCTGGCCAAAGAGCTGACGCAGAAGAGTCTTCCGGAAATCGGAGAATTGTTTGGCGGGCGCGACCACACCACGGTGCTGCACGCAGTGCGCAAAATTTCGGGAGAACGCCAGCAGCTCACCGAACTGAACCAGCAGCTGCATGTGCTGGAACAGACCCTGAAAGGCTAGGGGTCGACTCCCGGCACAAGGCAAAATGGCAGGTTGAGCGGCGCGGGAGACAGGCGCCAGCCAATCCATAAAACAAAAGAGGATGAAATGATCGTTCTGAAGGCCCCCCAAGACAAGGTTCTCGCAGTACTGCAATCGGTCGCCGGCATCGTTGAGCGCCGCCACACCCTGCCTATCCTGGCCAACGTGCTGCTCAGGAAGACCGGCAACGCCCTGCAACTGACCACCAGCGACCTGGAGATCCAGATCCGCACCACGGCCGAGCTGGGCGGCGACACCGGCGACTTCACCACTACGGTGGCGGCGCGCAAGCTGATCGACGTGCTGCGCACGATGCCCGGTGACCAGACGGTGAGCCTGGAGACGGCGCAGGAAAAGCTGGTGCTCAAGGGTGGCAAAAGCCGCTTTACGCTGCAGACCCTGCCGGCGGAAGACTTCCCGCTGGTGCAGGAAGCCGCCAGCTTCGGCCCCGCCTTCAGCATTCCGCAAAAAACCCTCAAAAGCCTGCTTGGCCAGGTGGCCTTCGCCATGGCGGTGCAGGACATTCGCTACTACCTGAACGGCATCTTGTTCGTCGCCGAAGGCAAAACGCTCAGCCTGGTCGCCACCGATGGCCACCGCCTGGCCTTTGCCAGCGCGACGCTGGATATCGAGGTGCCCAAACAGGAAGTGATCCTGCCGCGCAAGACGGTGCTGGAGCTGCAGCGCCTGCTGAGCGAAGGCGACGCCGCGATCGAGATGCAGTTCGCCAACAACCAGGCCAAGTTCAGCTTCGGCGCGATGGAGTTCGTCACCAAGCTGGTCGAGGGCAAGTTCCCCGACTACAACCGCGTGATTCCGCGCAGCCACGGCAACACCATTACCCTGGGCCGTGCACCGTTCTTGGCCAGCCTGCAGCGCACCGCCATCATGACCAGCGACAAGTTCAAGGGCGTGCGCCTGAACCTGGAACCCGGCAGCCTGCGCGTGACCAGCAACAACGCCGAGCAGGAAGAGGCCGTGGACGAGCTGGATATCGACTACGGCGGCGAGTCGATCGAAATCGGCTTCAACGTCACCTACCTGATCGACGCGCTCGCCAGCATGCCGCAAGACATGGTGCAAATCGCCTTGGCCGATGGCAGCAGCTCGGCGCTCATCACCATCCCCGAGAACGACAGCTTCAAGTACGTTGTGATGCCCATGCGAATCTGACAATGCTCATTCTTTCATAGCTGCTTTCCCTTACGGATATTGCGCTAGAACCCTATTTTGTTTGTAAAACAGGGCCTGCAACTGCTGGCCCTGGCCTTGCCAGAACCCGCCCATGACCGCTGACCAGAACCTGCCCGAATCCGACGAACCGCTCACGCCTGTCCAGCGGATCGACGCCCACCAGGCTGGCGCCAGCGAAGGCTATGGCGAAGGCGCCATCACCATCCTGGAAGGCCTGGAAGCGGTTCGCAAGCGCCCCGGCATGTACATCGGCGACACGTCCGACGGCACCGGCCTGCACCACCTCGTTTTTGAAGTGGTGGACAACTCCATCGACGAAGCGCTGGCTGGCCACTGCGACGACATCGTCGTCACCATCCACTCGGACAACTCGGTCTCCGTTACCGACAACGGCCGCGGCATTCCCACGGGCGTGAAGATGGACGACAAACACGAGCCCAAGCGCAGTGCCTCCGAGATCGCCCTGACCGAGCTGCACGCCGGCGGCAAGTTCAACCAGAACAGCTACAAGGTCTCGGGCGGCCTGCACGGCGTGGGCGTGAGTTGCGTGAACGCACTGTCCAGCATGCTGCGCCTCACGGTGCGGCGCGAAGGCAAGATGCACGTGCTGGAATTCAGCCGTGGCTTTGTGCAGAACCGCATCATCGAGACGGTGGGCGGCGTAGAGGTCTCCCCCATGCGGGTGATGGGCGACACCGACAAGCGCGGCACCGAGGTGCACTTTCTGCCCGACACGGAAATCTTCAAGGAAAACAGCGACTTTCACTACGAGATTCTGGCCAAGCGTTTGCGGGAACTCTCGTTCCTGAACAATGGCGTGCGCATCCGCCTGAAGGATGAGCGCACCGGCAAGGAAGACGATTTCTCCGGCACCGGCGGCGTGCGCGGCTTTGTCGAGTTCATCAACAAGGGCAAGACCGTGTTGCACCCGAACTCGTTCTACGCGGCGGGCGAGCGCCCGGCCGAGACGTACGGCGGCATCTCCGGCACGCACATCGGCGTGGAAGTCGCCATGCAGTGGAACAGCGGCTACAGCGAGCAGGTGCTCTGCTTTACCAACAACATCCCGCAGCGCGACGGCGGCACCCATCTCACTGGCCTGCGCGCCGCGATGACGCGCGTCATCAACAAGTACATCGACGAAAACGACTTCGCCAGGAAGGCGAAAGTCGAAGTCACGGGCGACGACATGCGCGAGGGCCTGTGCTGCGTGCTGAGCGTGAAGGTGCCCGAGCCCAAGTTCAGCAGCCAGACCAAGGACAAGCTGGTAAGTAGCGAAGTGCGCGCGCCCGTGGAAGACATCGTCGGCAAGCTGCTCACCGATTACCTGCAGGAACGCCCGCAGGATGCCAAAATCATCTGCGGCAAGATCATCGAAGCCGCCCGCGCCCGCGAAGCCGCGCGCAAGGCCCGCGACATGACGCGCCGCAAAGGCGTGCTCGACGGCATGGGCCTGCCCGGCAAGCTGGCCGACTGCCAGGAAAAAGACCCGGCGATGTGCGAGATCTACATCGTCGAGGGCGACTCCGCCGGGGGCTCTGCCAAGCAGGGGCGCGACCGCAAGTTCCAGGCCATCCTGCCGCTGCGCGGCAAGATTTTGAACGTGGAAAAGGCGCGCTACGAAAAGCTGCTGACCAGCAATGAAATTCTCACGCTGATCACCGCCCTGGGTACCGGCATCGGCAAGGCCGGTGGCAGCACCGGCAGCGACGACTTCGACGTTGCCAAGCTGCGTTACCACCGCATCATCATCATGACCGACGCCGACGTCGACGGTGCCCACATCCGCACCCTGCTGCTGACCTTCTTCTACCGCCAGATGCCCGAACTGGTCGAGCGCGGCCACATCTACATCGCCCAGCCGCCGCTGTACAAGGTGAAGGCCGGCAAGGAAGAGCTGTACCTGAAGGACGCGCCCGCGCTGGAC
>JBATPF010000492.1:0-11996 GCA_049291355.1 Giesbergeria sp. | reverse complement strand
TCCTGCTGCTGGCGTTGCGAGTAGCGGCCCCAGTCAAACCAGCGCAAGTCTTGGGCCTGCAGGGCGATGGCTGCGGCCTGGGTGCTGAGGGCGGCAAAGTCTTGCTGCGGGGCGACGGCGCCCAGATGCACGTCGCACAGCAGTTGGGTGCGCCGCGCCAGCGCGATGAGCAGGTCGCGTGCGGTGAGTTGCCCGGCGCGGACCGGCTTGCCTTGCACCTGCAGGCGCAAGGGGGTGTGAAAGTGCAGTGTGGCTTGCTCGCCCAAGGCAGGAGCAGGCGGCAAGGAAGTATTTAATTTTGATAGCTGCTCACGCTTATCAGATAAGCGCAGGAGGCCATTTTCATCCAAAATTTCCATCAAGGCGCAAGGGCTGTGCTCCCGGCCCAGGCCGGTGCGCAGCGCACGCTGCCAGGCTTGCAGCACGGTGGGCAGCTGGTCAAGCGCCTTGCCGATGAGCACCAGGCCAAAGTCAAAGGTCTGCCCGGCCTGCAATTGCCGCGCACCGCCGGTGGGCGGCTCAATCACGTAGGGTTGGGGCATGTGGCTGAATTTTTGCAGGCTGTGCCCGGGCAGGGGCGGCGCGGCAAAGAGCTGGCAGTAGGGGCAGGTGGCGTGCAGCGCGCAGGGCGTGTCGTCGGTGTGCGGCAGGGGGCTGAGCGCCAGCAGGGCGTGGCCAAAGGCGCCGCGCAGCATGCTGCCCGCGTAGGGCGGAAGTTGCAGGGGGCCTTCGGCGCGCACGGTGAGGTGCAGGCGCGCGATGGGGAGGGATGTGCTGGTGGGGGCGGTCATTTCCCCGTGATCCACGATTGGACGAGCAAGGTGTCCTGGTAGTCGCCGTCTTTCTCGGGCTTCTTGGCCAGGGTACTTTCCTTCCATTTTTTTGCGGCCTGCATCATGTCGCGCAGGCGCAGTGCAATGTCGCGCTTCATGTCACCCTTCCATTGGCCTGACTTGATGGCGTTTTTCAACGCCGGGATTTCTCCCAGGTTCGGATCTTTGCGTTCATCCAGGCATTCGCGGATGGCGCGATCGACCGGGGACATGGTTTCCAGCGCGGCCAGGCGTTGGCGTTCGGTTTCTTCACGCTCTGCTTGCGCCCGAAGTTCTGCGGCCGCGTGTTCTCGGCGCTTCAAAGCCGTTTTATCCACCTCCATGGCCCCATAGCCCACGGCTGTTTTGGCGCCAAAGCCCAGCCATGCAAAGGCGTGCTCAAAGGCGGCTGTGAGCAGGGTTTGCCAACGCTGGCCGTGTGCCAAGTCGGGCGCCAGGCGCTCCAGATGCGCCGTATCGCAGGCCACATGAAAGGTGAAACTGGTGCCCGGCGGCAGGGTCAAAAAACTGATGGGGTTGGGCGCGCCGCTGTCGTGCGGGCTGGTGCTGTCGCCGCTTTTGCGGTCTTTGCGCTGCTGGTAGTAGTGGCTTTGGTGCGGCGTCATGATGTCCACGGCCAGGCTGTCACCGGGAATCTGCGGCAGAGCGTCCCAAAAGCTCAGCGCGCCGCGCACATGCTCGCTGTCGCCGCCTTCGGTTTCGCGGCCAAAGAGCACGTCGATTGCCGAGAGTTCAATGGCGGCTTGGCCTTTGCGCTCCAGCAGATGGACGGTTTCGGCGTCCCAGCCCTGCATGTCACCCCACTCTGCGCCGGCCAACTCGCGCGCCGCTTGGCGCAGCACGCCTTTGATGCCGCTGCCCGGCAGGTAGGGCAGGCCGTAGGGGTTCAAGAAGGCAAAGCCATTTTCCAGCGGATGCTCGTTGCCAAGGCCCGTGGTGAAGGGCGCGGTGGCGATGGCGTCGAGCGTGAGCACATCAGGGCTGGCTTGGGCGGCGTGGGTCTGGCGAGCGGCCAGGGCGCGCATGGTGGCTTTGTCTTGGGCTGTGAGTTTGGTCGCTTGTTGCAGGGCAAAAACCTTGTTCTCGACCTTGATCTCGCGCTCTTCGCGCTGCTGTCCGCGCACGGCATGGTCGATGTCGCTTGTGCTCCACAGCAACTGGCCGGTGCGGCGGTTCACGCCCCACAGCGGCAGGTACATGCCAAAGCGCAGCCCCGGCGATGCGCTGCTGAAGTCGGTTCCCAGGTATTTGGGTACGGCTGCAATGGGCATGGCTCAGTCCTTGTTCTTGCGCGCGGCGGCCATCTGGCGCAGCCACTTGAGCCAGGCGAACGCTTCGGCGTTGATGGCCTGGTAGTCGGCAGGGCCCGCCTGCATCAGCGCCTCCATGAAAGGGGCGAAGTCGCTGCCTTTCTTGAAGGTTTGTGGAAACCGCCCGGCCAGCCAGGCCCGCAGGTGGTTGGCCACATCGGCCGGCGCCTTGCCTTTTTCATGGCAGAAGGCGAGCACCTGCAGCAGGCCGCTGTTCATGATGAGCGCGGGCAGGCCCTTGGCAGCGTTGACGTGCTCGCTCTGGTAGTTGGCGCTGACGCTCCAGGCGTTTTGGGCGCGCAGTTGTTCCAGGGTTTGGCGTGGTGCAGTCATGGTGTTCAGCCCTCCACCTTGGCCACGACCAGGCCGCGCCCGGTGGTGGCGTCGCCGCCGATTTGCAGCAGCTTGCCGTCCAGCAGGGGCTTGAGCCGGGTGAAGACTTCTTCGGCGCTCAGGTGGTTGTCCGCATTGCCGGTGCGCGTCTGACTGGCCAGCAGCGGTGCAATCAGCAGCGATTCGGGCGGTAGGTTCTCGGTGTAGAACAGGCCGCCGTCGTCGGCGGTGCCGGTTTCGTGGTTGATGCGCACATGGGGCTCGACCAGCATGGCGTTTTTGGCGAAGTAACCAAAGTCGGTGTCGGACAGCAGCACCAGGTCGGTTTGTATCTTGTCGGCGAAGAATTGGTAGGCGTCGCCTGGGGGCAAAGCGCGCTGGGCCAGGTCGGCGGCGATTTGCGCCAGGGGTTCCGATGCCTTGGCGGTGTATTCAAAGGCTTCCAGGTGCAAGTTGTCGCCCGAGAGCAGCGCGGGGTTGGCAATGAGGCAATGGCCGTCGTCCACCCGCACGGCGGGCCATGGGGCTGCCACATCGGCCAAGTGCAGCAAGCGCTGGGCGCGTGCCAGCGCTTGCGGGCAGGTGGCGTACACATAGCCGCCCTTCAAGCTGCGCACGGGCAGGGCCAGCATTTGTGCATCGCCAAAGCTGACGGCGCCGGCATGCAGCGCGCTGCTGCCCGAGTCAGGGCCCAGCAGGCGATCAATGTCGTCCTTTCTGCCGCCCAGTGCTTCGTAGCTGTGGCGCACGGCGCCTTTGATGCCGGAGCCGGCAAAACACGGGTGCTGGGTGTGGCGTTCGCGCTGGATGGGGTTGTCAATGACGTCCACGGCCTGGCCTGCGCCCATGTGGACGGGGCTGACTGCGTAGAGGAAGACGGCGGCGGTTTTCTCGAACATGGGGGGTCCTTGTCGGTCAAAAAGAGGCAAAGCTGAAACGGTTGAATCCTTCGGCGCGGCGCTGGGCATCTTCGCCGGGGGCAGGCCACAAGCCGTTGGCGACAAGCTTGCGAAGGGCTTCGGGTGTGGCGTCCAGGTCATCAAGCCAGTACACGCTGCCTGCGGCTGCGGATTTTTGTGCGGGCTTGGGCTGGCGGGTGGCCAAGTTCCAGCCCGAGATGGTGTCTGCGCGGCTCACGGCGGCTGCCACGACGCGCGCGCGCAGGCCGGGCAAGCTCAGGGTGTTGTCATCGGCCATGCCGGGCAGGCGCCAACCACCCTCGAAGACGCCGGGGCTGGTGAGCACGATGCGGCAGCGCCGTGCACGGCTGATGCTGTCGTAGCTGGGCTCGGGCCAGGCGATTGGCAAGGCATACAGGGCAGCAGCGCGGCCGTCGCCCCCCAGGCGCAGGCTGCCGCTGGTGGGCAAGTCGGCCCCCGCCACGGCGACGGCAAAGCCCACGCCTTCTTTCAAGGCAATAGCGCGGGTGGTGAACAGCTTGCCGTCGGCGGCGCTGCGGGTGCTGTCATCGAGCCCCACGCCCACGCGCTCGTCAAAGCGCCAGAGGGCGCTGGTGTGCACCAAGTCGGCGGCGATGATGGGCTGGCCTTGCAGGTAGCTGCGCCAGCCGCTGCCTGTGAGCCACCAGCCGCTGGCAGGTTTGCTGCGCGCGTCCCCTTGCGCAAGCACGGGCAGCAGCGGCAGGGGGCTGGAGCTGGCCATGCCCAGATGCAGGCTGGTGGGACGCATTTGCTGCACGGCGTCCACTTCGGGCTCCTTGTTTCCCGCCTTGATGGTCACAACAACGTCGCCCGGCAGGGGCATGAGTAGCTCGATTCCATCCGGGGTTTTACGTGCCACTTGAAAGCTTTGCAGCACAAAGCTGCCGGGAGCCTGAGGCGTGCCCAGTTGCGGGTGCGCGGCTTGCCCGGCGGCAAAGGCGGTGATGTCAAAGCCGTCATCGGCCAGGATGCGCGTGCGCAGCGCCCCAGCGGCCACCGAAGGCCAGGGCGGCATCAGCGCCTCGCCATAGCTGCCGGGCTCGCCAAAGAGTTGGTTGCCGCGCAGGAACAGCACGTCCAGCGGCTCGATGAAGCGGGAGATGGGAGCGGGGCTGCTCATTGGGTGTTCTCCGTGGTGGTGGAGCGCACTTCGCGCGCCAGAAATTCGGCCACGCTAATGAAGTTGCGCAGCCAGGCTATGCGCCCCTGGAGCGGCTGCTCCAGCGTCAATTGGGTCAAGCGTCGTGCGAGCGGCGCTGCCTGCGCCTTGGTATGGCCGTCCGCTTGGCGGTCGAACTGGTAGGCCAGCAGGCTTTGCAGCATGGCGCCATCGCCCTCGGGTGCAGGCAGGGTCTGGGCATCGAGCCACTCCAGCGTGTGGTACGCGGCGCGGCGCGACACGTCGGGGTGGGCCAGGAAGTTGCGCAAATCGTTCAGCAGCGCAACCGGTTCGCCCCACTTCGCCGTCAGGCGCAGCGCGCCGCCCGAGCGCTTGATGATGGTGATGGAGAACGCATCGCGCCCGCCCTCGTTTTTGGCGCGCTGCTCGGCGGCGTGCAGTTCGCGGCGCACGGCAGCCAGCGGAGCCTGGTGGTGGGCAATGACGGCCCCGCAAGACGCGGTGGCCTTGCTGCCCATCATGCGCAGCAGGCGGCCGTTCAGCAGCGAAAACCCTTGGTGCAGGGTGAGCCCATTGCGCTCCACACCGCCGGGATGCGCCGGGTCGTGGCCGCTGTAGGCGTGGCGCAGGCGCTGCATGGCAGGCAGCAGGTCGGCCACGGGAAGCATGGCAAACACGTCGTCACCACCGGCGTAGATCAGGCGCCCGAGGTGTTCTTGCTCAACCACATGGCGCACCACGGTGAGCGAAAAATCGTTCAGCGCGCCGGAGATGGCCAGATGGCGTCCGGGCGAAAGGGCGCGTTTTTGTTCGCCGTAGCGGGTGATGGCGGGGTTGCTACGGGCATGGTCGTCAAAACCCTTTTGCACTTGCGGGTGCAGGCTCTCGCGGTAGCCAATGGCGTAGTCCTCGCCGCCGCCCAGCCAGGCGCCCATGCGGTCGCCGTCCATGAGCAGCAGGCTGTAGTAGGTCTCGAGCCGGTCGTCGTTCTGGTTTTCCCGCACGTTGGCCAAGCTTTGTCGCACAGCGCTGCGCAAAAGGCTGGCCTCGGTTTCGCTGATGCTGTCTTCATTGGCCAGATCGAGCAGGGCAGGCAGCAGAGCGGCGATCTTGAGCGTCTCGGCAGCGGCGGTTTTCTGGTGGCGCATCAGTCGATACGGCAAGGCCACCGTGTCCAGTTGCGCCCGGTAGCGCTCCAGGCGGCGGCTGAGTTCGGGTGTGCATTGGCCGCCGTGCGCCAGCCATTGGTCCAGTTGGTGGGCCAGTGCCATGGTGTGGGTGGACACAACAAACCGGCCAATGCTCTTTTTGTCCAGCGCGGTGGCCACTTCGTCTGCAAACAAGGTAGGCCACAGCCGCTTGATGGCAGGCAGTGCCCCCAGGTGCTCGCCCTTTTTGGCCCAGGCCGGTCTGGTTTTGGCGATGCGTGCCCACAGGGTGTCGCTGCGCTGGCCTGCGGGCAGCGCCAGGTGGGCGGTGTCGGTGGTGAGCCACTCGGTCTCGCCGCTCAAGGAGCAACGCCAGCCCTGGTGCGTGCTCTGCGCAAAGGGACGCAGGGATTTGGCAGCGGCCAGGGCCCGCTCGGCCAGGTCGTGCACCGCCGGGTAGAGCACACCGGGGTTGGGCGCAAAGAAGGTGGATTTTTTACCGCCCTCCTGCCACTGGAGTTCGCTTTGCAACAATTTCCACGCATCGGTACCCAGAAAGCCGCAGGCCTGGTTCTCGCCCGCGCCGAAGAACGGGCGCATGGCCTCGGACAGTTGCGTGGTGTCCAAGCCGGTTTGCTTTTCCTGGTTGGCGACGCCAATCAGCGAGAAAGGCACGGCGGCCCAATGCACTTCGGGGAAGCCGTCGAGCTGCGTGCGCATCTGCTCGTGGCAGGGCAGCCCAGGCTCGTCGCTGAACCCCGCTTCTTCCAGCAAGCGCGCCAGCACCTCTTGCCCCAGGTTTTGCAGCCATTGGTGCACTTGGGTTTGCACGGCGTGGGCCAATGCCTGCGCCTGGCTGGCGGGTACCACGGCAACAAAGCGGTTGGGCAGCGCAGCGGCGAACAAGGGGTTGCTGTCGGTGCCGCCTTGCATCCAGTCGCAGTCCTGGAACAGCTCGGCGGGCAGGCCACAGGCGTCTCGCAGCCATAAATCCACTTCGGGCACACCACGCAGACGGGGAAACAGGATGGCGTCAGGCCCCAGTTGTTCGGCCACTACGCGCATGGCCTCCCACGACAGGCGTGCCAGCAGGTGCGAGCCTGCCCACAGGTCTTCCATCTTGCGGGCGCTGGCGATGAAGGGTTGCACCGGGCCGATGGACAAGGTCAGCAGGGAAATTTCCCCCGCAGGGTCGGCGGCAAAGGCGCCAGCGAAGGCGCTGGTCAGGTCGAGGTGGTCCCAGATGGAGTGATCGGGCACGCGGGTGTCGGCGGGCAGCAGCTTCCACAGTTCGCCGAGCTTGCCGTTGTCGATGCTCTCATCGACCTCGGGGGCAAAGCGCCAGAGGGCGAGCAGTGCCTTCTTCCAGTCCAAGGGCTGGCCTGGGGTCTGGCGGTCCAACGCGGCCAGCAGACTGGCGTGGTGGTCGAAGCTTCGCTGCTTGATGTCGTGGAAATCGGTGTCGCTCAAACCGCCGTGCTTGCCCAACTCGAACTTATCGCCTGTCAACGGATGGATCAAGGTGGGCTCTTTGGCCCAGCGCACTTGCGCCCAGGCGGCGACCCTGAATGTCTTGTTCTCGCCCTTTTTGGTGGTGACGGTGATTTCCTCCATCGGCCACTGCGGACGGTCCGCCGCTGCAGCCCACCAGTCGGCTCGCTGCACGTGGCGGTACATGGCGGCGGGAATGCCTTTTTTGAACACCGTGCGCACCAGGGCTTCGTCGTTGTCGGGGTCCATCGTTTCCGTGCCGATGGCGTGAAAACCCAGCAGGCGCGTCAGCGCCTGGCTGGTGCCGTTTTCATGGCCCGCAGGGTCGCGCAGCAGCACCAGGGCTTTTTCGGCCGGGTCGTGCAGACGGGCGGCAAGTTTGGTTTGCCAAAAAGTGGAATCTTGGGTCATGGCGTTGTCTCAGGCGGGGATGCGGCGCAGTGCTGGTTCGGCGTCCAAAAAGGCGTGGACGGTTTGCCAGACTTGCTCGAGGGCATTCAAATCAGGTTGAAACGCCGGCGGCGGCAAGCAAGGCACGTGAAAAACTACACCCACGAGCTGTTGGGGGTTTCCAGGGGCGGGCCGCACTTTGAAACGCAGACTATTGGGCAGGCGGGCATTGCCACCCCAGTTTTTTACGCTGTGGTTGGTAACGGGGTAGCTCAGCCAGTGGCGCGCTTCGGGTGTGATGGCTGGGTTGTCCCTGCCGGTGGTGAATTGAAATGCACGTTGCGTGCGCAGCGCAATCTTGATGCGTGCCAACTCATGCATCAGCTTCTTCCAGTCGTCAAAGGCGCGTGTCTGCCACACCAGCGCCCCTTGGGCATCGGTGCCCAGGACGTGGGGCCAGTCGCGTTGCAGTGCGTCTTGCCAGGGCAGCGCCAGTTGGCCGCTGAGCTGGCCGTCGAGTGCCGCAGTGCCGTCATCGACGGGTTGCAGCGCTATCGAGCCCCAGCCGTTGCGGCTACGCCCGCCCACGGTGCCGTAGCGGTCGATAAGCCACAAGGCAGTCTGGATGTTGTGGGCGTGCTGCTGCCGGGTATCCACGTCCATTTCGAGCCGAGGCACGAATGCCAGGCTGAAAGTTGTGCAGTCACCCGCTTGGATGGCGGCTTTGTGCTTGATGGACGTGCTGCGACTGGCGCGGTCGTATTCGAGCGGGCCAAAACCCAGGTAGAGATCGCTGCCGACGGGGGCGGGAACTTCCGGGTGTTTTTGTGTGCTGATGCTGGGCCAGTCCTTGAGTTGCCCCATATTCCAATGGCTCAGCCGAAGGCGAATCAAGCTTTGCCGCGAACCACCCTCTCCATCAGCCGCCGTGCCAAACAAGGCGTTTTCCTGCTGGCGCAGTGTTTCGGTGTTGTAGCGGACTTGCTGTGCCACCGCCACGCGCCACCACTGGCGCAGTAGCGCCTTGATGGGCGGCGCGCGCCATTGGGCCTGCTGGCTGGCGTTGCCCAGAAAGGCGGGGGTCGTGAAGGAAAGCTGGTAGCGGTAGGTCTTCATGGGAAATGGGCAGAGGCCATGAGCGAAGTGCATGCCATTGTCCGAGCAGATTGAGGAGTTGGCGGCTCGGCAAGCTTGCGATGCATCAGGGTTGAAGCGTTGATTTTTTGACGCATTGCAGCGGCTGCACAAACCGGCGCCCGGGATGGGTGTTTGGCCTGCCCGCTTCCGCTGCATAAGCTTGTGCCCCCCTGGATATTTGCGCGGACCTAAAATCTCAAGGTTCCAAGGAGCGTTGCAGCGACCCCAAGCGGTCGTCAGGCTTGGAACTGGTTCACACCCGCAACGACGCTCACCTGTTTCGGGTTTTCCGCGCCACGCGCGCAGCACAGGTGAGTTCCATGTCTGAAGTTTCCGTTCCGCCGATGCGCCTTTCGGGCCTTGAGCCCGTGTCTATCGACGCCGCCTCGCTCTTCGTCAATGTGGGTGAGCGCACCAACATCACCGGCTCCAAGGCCTTCGCGCGGCTCATCCTGAACGGCCAGTTCGAAGAAGCCTTGACCGTGGCGCGCCAGCAGGTGGAGAACGGCGCCCAGGTCATCGACATCAACATGGACGAGGCCATGCTCGACAGCAAGGCGGCCATGGTGCGTTTCCTGAACCTGATTGCGTCGGAGCCCGACATCTCGCGCCTGCCCATCATGGTCGACAGCTCCAAGTGGGAGGTGATCGAGGCCGGGCTGCGCTGCATCCAGGGCAAGCCCATCGTCAATTCGATTTCCATGAAAGAGGGCGTGGAAGCTTTCAAGCACCACGCAAAATTAGTGCGCCGCTACGGCGCGGCGGCCGTGGTGATGGCGTTTGACGAGCAAGGCCAAGCCGATACCTACGAGCGCAAGATCGGCATCTGCGAGCGGGCTTACCGCATCTTGGTCGATGAGGTGGGCTTCCCGCCCGAGGACATCATCTTCGACCCCAACATCTTTGCCGTGGCCACCGGCATTGAAGAGCACAACAACTACGCCGTCGAGTTCATCGAGGCGACGCGCTGGATCAAGCAGCACCTGCCGGGCGCCAAGGTGTCTGGCGGCGTATCGAACGTGTCGTTCAGTTTCCGCGGCAATGACCCGGTGCGTGAGGCTATTCACACCGTGTTCCTGTACCACGCCATCAAAGCAGGCATGGACATGGGCATCGTCAACGCCGGCATGGTGGGCGTGTACGACGACCTGGACCCGGTGCTGCGCGAGCGGGTCGAGGACGTCATCCTCAACCGCCGCCCCGATGCAGCGGAGCGCTTGCTCGAAGTGGCAGAAACCGCCAAGAGCGGCGCCAAGGACGAGAGCAAAAAGCTCGAATGGCGCGGCACACCCGAATCGCCCAAGACGGTGGGCGAGCGCCTGTCGCACGCGCTGGTGCATGGCTTCACCGACTTCATCACCCAGGACACCGAAGAGGCCTACCAGGCCATTCTGGCCAAGGGCGGGCGCCCGCTGCACGTCATCGAAGGCCCGCTGATGGACGGCATGGGCATCGTCGGCGACCTGTTTGGCGCCGGCAAGATGTTCCTGCCCCAGGTGGTGAAGTCGGCCCGCGTGATGAAGCTGGCTGTGGCCCACCTCATCCCCTACATCGAGGAAGAAAAGCGCCAGGACGAACTCGCCGGGCGCGACGTGCGTACCAAGGGAAAAATCGTCATTGCCACGGTCAAGGGCGACGTGCACGATATTGGCAAGAACATCGTCACCGTGGTTTTGCAGTGCAACAACTTCGAGGTCATCAACATGGGCGTGATGGTGCCCTGCCACGAAATTCTGGCGCGCGCCAAGGCCGAGGGCGCCGACATCGTGGGCCTCTCGGGCCTGATCACGCCCAGCCTGGAAGAGATGCAGTACGTCGCCGCAGAAATGCACAAAGACGACCACTTCCGCATCAAGAAAATTCCGTTGCTGATTGGCGGCGCCACCTGCAGTCGTGTGCACACTGCCGTAAAAATCGCGCCGCACTACGACGGTCCGGTGGTCTACGTGCCCGATGCATCCCGCAGCGTGGGCGTGGCGCAAAGCCTGCTCGGTGACGGTGCCGAGGCCTTTTTGAAGGAAGTGAGCGCCGACTACGACAAGGTCCGCACGCAGCACGCCAACAAGAAGCAAACGCCAATGTGGACGTTGGCACAGGCGCGCGCCAACCGAACCGCCATCGACTGGGCGGCGTTCACCCCCACGCCGCCGCGCACGCTTGGCCGCCACATCTTCAAGAACTTCGACCTGAACGAACTGGTGCCCTATATGGACTGGGGTCCGTTCTTTCAGACCTGGGACCTGGCCGGCAAGTACCCGGCCATCTTGAAGGACGAGATCGTCGGCGAAGAGGCGACCCGCGTGTTTGCCGACGGCCAGGCGATGCTGAAGAAAATCATCGATGGCCGCTGGTTGCAGGCCAATGGCGTGATGGCGCTGTACCCCGCCAACAGCGTGGGGGACGACATCGAGTTTTATACCGACGAGAGCCGCACGGAGGTGCTGACCACTTGGTACGGCCTGCGCCAGCAAACCGAGAAACTGGCGGTGGAGGGCCCGGACGGCCGGCCCGTCATGCGCCCCAGCCGCTGTCTTGCCGACTTTGTCGCCAGCAGAGACAGCGGCATTGCCGACTACGCCGGCCTGTTTGCCGTCACCGCCGGTCTGGGGGTGGAGAAAAAGGAGCAGGAGTTTCTCGCGGCCTTCGACGACTACTCGGCCATCCTGTTCAAAAGTCTGGCCGACCGCCTGGCCGAGGCCTTTGCCGAATGCCTGCACCAGCGCGTGCGCACCGACCTGTGGGGGTACGCGAAAGATGAGCAGCTGTCGAACGACGCCCTGATCGCCGAAAAGTACCAGGGCATCCGCCCCGCCCCCGGCTACCCCGCCTGCCCGGACCACAGCGCCAAGCGCGAGCTGTTTCGCGTGCTGCAGGCCGGCGAAGTCGGCATGGAACTGACCGACAGCATGGCCATGGCGCCGGCGGCGAGTGTGAGCGGCTTCTACATCGGCCACCCAGACAGCACGTACTTCAGCGTGGGGCGCATTGGCGAAGACCAGGTGCAGGACATGGCGGCGCGGCGCGGGATGGACGAGGCCGAACTGCGCCGCTTGCTGGGTCCGAATTTGTAGTCGAATAGGGCTCTAGCGCTTATCCATTAAGCGTTGGCAGCTATTACAACAGTAGCACCATCAGGGCGCTAGTCTGACGCGCCAGACCTGCGTGGTGCTCTACAGTGCTTGTATGAGCCAAGCCCCGACTCCACCCGTACCGCCCGCGCCGCCAGCTGCATCGCCCGCCGCGCGCAGCGCTCCACCCGCGCCCCGCACCTGGTGGCCGCTGCGCGCTGTGGA
>JBATPF010000491.1:0-2433 GCA_049291355.1 Giesbergeria sp. | reverse complement strand
TCGCGCGGCGGCTACGGCCTGACGCGCATCCTGCCGGGCATCGACTTCCAAGCCATGGCGCGTGCGATCGAGGGGGGCATGCACTTTGTCGGCATCAGCGATTTCACGGCTTTGCAGTGCGCTGTGCTGGCGCGGTGCGGCGCCATGACCTGGGCCGGCCCGGCACTGTGCCCGGACTTTGGCGTGGCGGGCGAGCCCGACGAAATCATGGAAGCCTGCTTTGACGACTTGCTGACCGGCCACGGCGAAGGCACGGGCTGGCGCCTGCCGTACCCGCGCAGCCGCGTGGCACGGGAGAGCACGCCGGACTATGACTTCGAACTGCACGATGCGCCGCTGTGGGGTGGCAACCTGGCCGTGCTGGCCTCGCTGGTCGGCACGCCCTGGCTGCCGCAGGTGGACGGCGGCGTGCTGTTCCTGGAAGACGTGAACGAGCACCCTTACCGCATTGAGCGCCTGCTCACGCAGCTGCTGCACGCGGGCGTGCTGGCGCGCCAGAAGGCGGTGTTGCTGGGGCAGTTCACTGGTATTCGCCTGGCAGCGCACGACAAGGGTTTCGGCATGGACAGCGTGGTGCAGTGGCTGCGCAGCCAGATCGACGTGCCGGTGCTCACGGGCCTGCCGTATGGCCATGTGGAAACCAAGGTTCTGCTGCCCGTGGGTGCCAAGGTGGACCTGGCGGTGCAGGAGCGCGACGCCATGCTGGTGTGGGGCCACCTGGACTGAAAAGCTGAAGTGGCGGGCCGCCGGGCGGCCGCGTTCGAGCTGGAAAAAATCAGTCGAAAAAAACCCTAAACGGCGCCGCCCTGCGTCACCAACGTGGCGGCCCGCTGCGCGGCATAGAGGCCCAGCCGCACCATGGTGCGGTGGTTCATGTCCACCGAGACGGCGGTGCGTGCCAACGCCGACTGAATGCGCGGTTTGCCCAATGCCGTGGTGTGCATCTGCGGTTCGCTGCAGTGTGCGCCATGGGCGTCGAGCACACTGGCCACCAGGGGCAGGTTGGGTTTTTCGCCCCGACGCAGCACGATGGCGGTCTCGCCATTGTCCAGGCGCACGAACGTGCCCGGCGGACACAAGCCCACGGTGCGCACCAGCATCAGGCTCACTTCGTCGCGCTGGTCGATCTCCTGCCCGACCAAGGCGCGCACCGAATCGGTGGCGCTGCGACCCACGCGCGACTTGCGCGGGCTGATCATTGCGGCGTAGCGGTCGATGGTGCCCAGAATCCGGGTCAGGCGGTCTTCGGCCTTCAGTTGGGCCAGGGGCGTACTGAGCGGCACGTTCCCATGGTGCTGACCGACGAGGTCGAGCCACAGATCGTCGGTGATGTCGCGCTCCTCCAGCAGCGCCTGACCGACGCGCGGGTGCTCTGCAACGGCCTTCTGCTGCGTGCTGTTCAAGGGTTCGCGCTGCACGGCGAGTTCGTCTTGCAGCAGCGTCATGCCGATGTTCATGGTCAGCGCGGCCCGCACCAGGGCATTGCGTTCGTGTTCAGGCAAGCTGAATTCGCGCGCCATGATGTGGCAAAGCGTGCCACAGACCAGCGCATGCGAAGCGCTGTAGCCCACGGTGGACGTCGAGGCGAGCTGGAACATGAGGTAGAGCGACGCATCGACGTCACGGGCCACCAGGTCCTGCAGCCAGCGATCGAACTGGCGCAGCTTCGTGCTGAAGTCGTGCACGTGCAGCGGGCGGGCGAGCAGGACCGACAAACCCGATTCCAGGTCAGCCCAGAGGCTCAGCAGGTCCTCGTATTCCTCATCGTGCGCGTGGCGCGTCAACGGGGCGAGTGTCATGGGTTTTCTTAGCGCTTTTCCAGCACCATCTGCTGGGCGTTGCGCGTCATTTGCAGGTCCGACAGAAAACTGTTTCCCAGCAGAACGAAGGACATGGCCTGTGGCGTAACGACGGCCTCGACGCCAAAAAGCTCGATGTCGCCCAAACGCACCGAATTGAGCTTCACGCGCCACCCCTGCGCTGTGCCGTTGGCTGTGCGCACGCCCACCTGCTGGCCCTTGCGGAAATCCAGGCCCATGCGCTCGGCGTCCGGCTGACCAATGGCCACCACAGACGCCCCGGTATCGATCATGAAGGTGGTGCCCTTGCCGTTGATCTGCCCCTCGCGCATGAAATGACCCTGGCTATCAGGGGTCAGAACCACGCGGCGGCCTTTGCCGCTTCCACCCACGCTCACCGGCGTGCCCAGGCGCAGCGTGTGGCGCTGACCGTTCGCCTCCACCACGGCGCCCTCGCTGCTCACCGAAACAAGCGTCACGCCGCCATAGCTCTCTCCCGCCGCCACCGCGCGCGGCGCGCCGCCGCCCACCACCATGAGCGCCTTGGAGCCCAGTACGCCAGCCAGCGCCACCTCCTGTGCGTGCGCCGCAGGCGTGACGGCAAGCGCCAAGCAGGCAGCGAAGACCAAAGTAT
>JBATPF010000490.1:0-5345 GCA_049291355.1 Giesbergeria sp. | reverse complement strand
GGCCTCAACCGCGCCTGTTTTATGCGCCGCGCGCAAACCTTGCCCGATGATTGGCTGATATGCAAAATTTCCCGACTCCCCTTGACAACACCGAACGCCTCGCCAAGCGCGTGGCGGCCGAGCATGGCCTCTCGCGCAGCGCGGCCGAGCAGTACATCGAAGGCGGATTTGTCAGTGTCGATGGTGCGCTGGTCGAAGTCCCTGGCGCCCGCGTGGCGCCGCAGCAGCAAGTCGTGCTGGCCAAGGATGCCAGCCTCGATGCGCTGGAACCCGTAACGCTGCTGCTGCACAAGCCGCCGGGCTATGAAGCAGGCCTCGGGCTGGACGCGGCTGCGGCCTCGCACGGCAGCCGCAGCCAGGGTGCGCCTGCAGCGCTGAGCCTGATCGGAATGTCCACCCACATGGAAGGCGACGCCGCCGACACCCGCGTACTGCTGCGCCACTTTCGCGCCTTGGAATGCTTTACGCCGCTGCCCACACCGGCCAGTGGGCTGGTGGTCTACACCCAGGACAAGCGCATCGCGCGCAAGCTGGCCGAGGACATCGAATCGCTGGAACAGGAATGCATCGTCGAGGTGGCGGGCCAGATTGCAGACAACGGCCTGAAAAAGCTCTGCCATGGCCTGTCGTTCAACGGCCGGCCACTTCCGCCCATCAAGGTGAGCTGGCAGAACGAAACGCGACTGCGCTTTGCGCTCAAAGGCATTCGCCCCGGACAGATTCCTTCGATGGTGGAGGCCGTGGGCCTGCGCGTGGTGGCGATCAAACGCATCCGCATCGGGCGCGTGCCGCTGTCCAAGGTGCCCGAGGGGCAGTGGCGCTATCTGCAGGCGTGGGAAAAGTTCTGACGCTATCTTTTCGCTATTGAAAAAATAGCTGCTGACGCAATCTGGATAAGCGCTGGAGGCCAATTTCTCTTGAAATTTTGGCCTGCACCGCAGTAAAAGTGTGAAGCGCGCCGATAAGCCGGATTCTGTGCACCCGAACCTCCTTGCGAAGGCCGGGCGTGACCGCCATTACTCTGGGCCGGGTGTCGCCACCACGGCTCGGTGCTACCTACCCGCCAACTCTGCGGAACCACATCAACGTTGGCCTACTTGGTATTGCTGCGCGTAGAGATTGCCCGTTTCACCCGAAGCGGGCGCCGCCCGCTTCGGGTGAAACACCCTCCGTGGCTTGCAGCCTGCTCCGACTCGTCTCTGTTGCTCTGATCCTCACCTCACGGTGGGCAGCCGTTAGCTGCTACGCTGTCCTGTGCAGTCCGGACGTTCCTCCAGTGCCTGGTTTCCCAGATTGCACCAGCGGCGGTCTGGCGCGCTTCACGGGGGCGATTATCCCAGACCCAAAGCCTTTGCGCCCCTTGGCATCCCGTTTCGGTCCCGTTTCCCCCACCCAGCACCATGACCACACCCTCCACCACCCATTTCGACACGGCCGCCCGCGATTGGGACCAGCGCCCCACGTCGCTGCAACTGGCCGCTGTACCTGAGCGCCTGCTGGCGCAGCTGCCTTTGCAAGCCAGCGACCAGGTGCTTGATTTCGGCGCGGGTACCGGGCTGCTGTCCACCGCCATTGCGCCGCATGTCGCGCAGGTCACGGCGCTGGATATGTCGGCCCCCATGCTGCAGGTGCTGGATGAGAAGGGCTTTGCCAACATCACCACGCGCCAGCAAGACATCTCCACCGGCCTGCCCGAGCAGTACCACGCCATCGTGAGCTGCATGGCGATGCACCACGTTGCGGACACCGCCGCACTGCTGCACACCTTTGCCGCTGCGCTGCACAGCGGTGGGCGCATTGCCTTGGTGGACCTTTACCAGGAGGACGGCAGCTTTCACGGCGACATCGCCGCCAACCTTGACAAGGGCGTGCAGCACTTCGGCTTTGCGCCCGACCGCTTGCGTGCGCTGGCCGAGCAAGCCGGTTTTGTGGATATTGCGTTCAGCGAAATCCTTCGCCTGCAGCAGCGCAACGGGCGGGCCTATCCGCTGTTCCTGATGACCGGGCGCAGGCCTTGATCCCCCTGGGGATGGCAAGCGCTGCGGCACGAAGGTCCCCGATCCGGCATATCCATATGGTGGAACGTGCAGAACAAGTGGTTCAGAATGAACGCCATTGTTTTCCACACCCCCGTTTTCAGGAGACACCATGAAAGTCGACACCATTCTGCAAACCATCGGCAACACGCCGCATGTGCGCGTGAACCGCATCTTCGGGCCGGACGCCAAGGTGTGGATCAAGTCCGAGCGCAGCAACCCCGGCGGCTCCATCAAGGACCGCATTGGCCTGGCCATGGTGGAGGCGGCAGAAAAATCGGGCGCACTCAAGCCCGGTGGCACCATCATCGAGCCGACCAGCGGCAACACCGGCATCGGCTTGGCGCTGGTGGCAGCCGTCAAGGGCTACAAACTCATTCTCGTGATGCCTGACAGCATGAGCATCGAGCGCCGCCGGTTGATGCTGGCCTACGGCGCCAGCTTTGACCTGACCCCCAAGGAAAAGGGCATGAAGGGAGCCATTGCCCGCGCCGAAGAGCTGCAGGCGCAGACGCCCGGTGCGTGGATTCCGCAGCAGTTCGAAAACCCGGCCAACATCGCTGTCCACGCCGAGACCACGGCGAAAGAAATTCTTGCTGACTTCCCCGATGGCCTGGATGTGCTCATTACCGGGGTCGGCACCGGCGGACACATTACCGGCTGCGCGCGCGTGCTCAAGGCGAAATTCCCGAACCTCAAGGTGTTTGCGGTCGAACCCACGCTGTCGGCCGTGATTTCGGGCGGCCCGCCCGGCCCGCACCCCATTCAGGGTCTGGGCGCCGGGTTCATCCCGAAGAACCTCGACACCAGCATGCTCGACGGCACTCTGCAAGTCGACGCGGAAGACGCCCGTGAGTACGCCCGCCGCAGTGCGCGCGAAGAAGGCATGCTGGTGGGTATTTCATCGGGCGCCACGCTGGCCGCGATTGCGCAAAAGCTGCCCAGTTTGCCGGCCGGCAGCCGCATCCTCGGCTTCAACTACGACACCGGCGAGCGCTACCTGTCGGTGGAAGGTTTCTTGCCAACCTGAAGTAGGCAGGCCGCAAGCAAGGTATTGGCTGCGCTTCACAAAGCGTCGGCCAAGCGTCCTACAGCACGCGCAGGCAGCGGCCGGAACAATGGCTTAGACGCCCAAGCGCTGCGCATTCAGCGCGATCGCGCGGCGGTTTGGACCGATTGCCCGCATGCCTGCTACCTCTGACTCCCCCCTGGCCTTCAAGGCGCTGACCGTCAACGTCCACAAGGGCTTCAGCACCTTCAACCGGCGCTTCGTGCTGCATGAACTGCGCGACGCGGTGCGGGCCGTGGGAACCGACCTGGTATTCTTGCAAGAAGTGCACGGCACGCAGCGCGCCCACGCGCAGCGCATTGCCAACTTCCCGCAGGTACCGCAGTACGAGTTTCTGGCCGACGAAATCTGGCACCAGCACGCCTATGGCCGCAACGCCGTGTACGACAACGGCGACCACGGCAATGCGCTGCTCTCCAAGTTCCCCATCGTTTACTACGAGAACCACGATATTTCCATTCGCGGCCCCGAGCGGCGCGGCATGTTGCACTGCATCGTGCAGCCGCCGGGGCGGGCAGTGCCCTTGCATGCGATCTGTGTCCACCTGGGTCTTCAGGAATCGCACCGCCAGCAGCAACTGCGCCTGGCTTGTAACCTGATCAATTCCCTGCCAGCGCACGAGCCGGTGGTGATGGCCGGTGACTTCAACGACTGGCGCGGCCGGGCCCACCAGGTGCTGAGTGACGGAGCAGGCCTGAGCGAGGTGTTTCTGCAGTCGCAAGGGCATGCCCAGCGCACCTTTCCCGCATCCATGCCGGTGCTGGCACTCGACCGCATCTATGTGCGCGATGCGACGGTGCATTCACCGCTGGTACTGCCAAAAAAGCCCTGGGACCGGCTGTCTGACCATGCGCCGCTGGCAGCGGAGATCCTCGTATGAGCCGAGCAGGCCATCTAGCGCCCGCACATCGCACGGAGATGTCTCCATGAGCCGGCGCCTACGCGCCCCCCGCTCCGCACGCTGGGTAGAGGGCAACGACTTCCAACTGCTGGAAAACGGCGAAGACTTCTTTCCCAGCGTGTTCGCCGCCATTGAGGCCGCCGAACGCCAGGTGTGGCTGGAGACCTTCATCCTGTTCGACGACAAGATCGGCCGTGCGCTGCATGCCGCCCTGCTTGGCGCGGCGCAGCGGGGCGTGCGCGTGCATGTGCTTGTCGATGGTTTTGGCTCGCCTGACCTGCCCGAGCGCTATGTCGGCGAGCTGGTAGAGGCGGGCGTGCAGTTCCGCACTTTCGATCCGGGTCAGCGCATTTTTGGCCAGCGCCTCAATGTGCTGCGCCGCATGCACCGCAAGATCGTGGTGGTGGACGGCGCGCTGGGCTTCATCGGTGGCATCAATTATTCGGCGGACCATGTGGCCGATTTCGGGCCCGAGGCCAAGCAGGACTACGCCGTGCAGGTGCGCGGCCCCATCGTGGCGCAGATGCACCGCTTCGTGCAGGGCGCGGTGTACAGCGATCGGAGAAAAAAAGTACCCGAAGCGCTCGAAGCATCCGATACGCCGCCTTTGCCACAGGCTGGCGCAGCAGGCGCCATCTTCGTCACGCGCGACAACCACCGCCACAGGAGCGATATCGAGCGCCATTACCGCATCGCCTTGCGCAGCGCGCGCAAGCGTGTGGTGATCGCCAACGCCTACTTCTTCCCCGGCTACCGCTTCATCCGCGAGATGCGCCGCGCCGCGCGGCGTGGGGTGGACGTGCGCCTGATTTTGCAGGGCCAGCCCGACATGGCCATCGTCAAGACCGCCGCCAGCCTGCTCTACGAGCACCTGGCGCGCGCAGGGGTGCGCATCTTCGAGTACTGCGACCGGCCGCTGCACGGCAAAGTAGCGCTGGTAGACGACGAATGGTCCACCGTGGGTTCGAGCAACCTCGATCCGCTGAGCCTGGCGCTCAACCTGGAAGCGAACGTCATCATCCGCGACCGCGCCTTCAACGCCCACCTGCACGAGCGGCTCACCGATCTCATGGACAACAGCTGCCGCAGCATCGAGTTGCCCGCCCAGAGCCGGTGGGCGCGACTGCGCCTGCTGCGCAGCTACGTGGTGTTCCAGCTGATACGCTGGTTTCCCACCTGGGCGGGCTGGCTGCCTCGCCACGAACCCACCATTGCGCTGGCGCAGCCGGTCAAGCAGGCAGAACAGGCCGAAGCCGACGAGACCGAGCGCTCGCACGCCGCAGCCTGAAGGAAAGCCGCGCATGGCGCTTGCAAGGCCCACCACACCCCAGACGCCGAC
>JBATPF010000489.1:0-1892 GCA_049291355.1 Giesbergeria sp. | reverse complement strand
CGGGTGGCCTGCTGCGCGCCTACACCGACTGCGTGGCGCAGGCGCTGAAAGATGCGGAAAAAATCACGCTGCAGCGCAGCGTGCAGCTCGCCTGCCGTTTTCCCTATGCCTTTGAAGGCGCCGTTCGGCGCGAACTGCAAGCGTCGGGTGCACAACTGCTGGCTGCCGAGCACGCCAGCCTGGTTCGCCTGCGCTTCGCTCTGCCCGAGACCGAGGCGCAGGCGCTGGTGGAGCGCCTGGCCGATGCCTCGCACGGCAGCCTGGTGTGGGACCGCACCGAGACATCGGAAAACTATCTTTTTGATAGCTGCTAACGCTTACCCAATAAGCGCTAGATGCCATTTATGCTGATTTTTTTCCTCCGCTTTGGCCTACAGGGGTCGGCGCGGTGGCATGGCACAGTGGCCTGTCTGCATTTGGAGGACCCTGCGCATGCACAAGCACTACGACGCCATCATCATTGGCGCTGGCACCGCCGGACTGGCCGCGTTGAGCGAAGTGCGCAAACGCACCGACCACTTTCTCATCGTCAATGCCGGCCCGTATGGCACGACCTGCGCGCGCGTCGGCTGCATGCCCTCCAAGTTGCTGATCGAAGCGGCCAACGCCTACCACCGGCGCTTCACATTCGAGGCCTTCGGCATTCGGGGCAGCGAGGCGCTGTCGGTGAATTTCCCCGCGGTGATGGAGCGCCTGCGCGCGCTGCGCGACGACTTCGTCGCCGGCACCGTGAAGGTGACCGACGCCTTGGGCGAACGCAGCATCGCAGGCCACGCCCGCCTGCTCGGGCCGGACACCGTTGAGGTGAACGGAGAACGCCTGGGCGCCGGCGCCATCATCATCGCCACCGGCTCGCACCCCTTCGTGCCGCCCCCCTGGAAGGTATTTGGCGAGCGCATCCTGACCACGGACACGCTGTTCGAGCAGCGCCAGATCGGCCCGCGCCTGGGCGTCGTCGGGCTCGGACCGGTGGGCGCAGAACTCGCGCAGGCCCTGGCGCGCCTGGGACTGCAGGTCAGCGCTTTCGCCAAGAGCAAAACCATTGCCGGCCTCGCCGACCCCGACACCCTTGCTGTGCTGCGCAGCGCCCTGGAGGCCGACCTGCAACTGCATCTGGGCCACGACGTGACCCTGGAAGAAGACCCGGACGGCATTGCCATCGTCAGCGGCAACACCCGCACCGTTGTTGACCAGGTGCTGGCGGCCGTCGGCCGGCGTCCCAATGTAGCTGGCCTGGGCCTGGAGACGCTGGGCGTGCCGCTGGACGCACACGGCATGCCCGCATTCAACCCCGACAGCAGCCAGGTGGGCGATCTGCGCGTCTTTATTGCGGGCGACGTGAACGGCGACCGGCCGCTGCTGCACGAGGCCGCCGACGAAGGCCACATTGCAGGCATAAATGCGCTGGCCGACGAAGTGCGCTGCTTTGAGCGCCGCAGCAGCCTGGCCATCGTCTTCACCGAACCGCAGGTAGCCATGGTGGGCGCGAGCGCCAAGGAACTGGCAGGCCAAGATTTCGAGGTCGGCAGCGCCAGTTTCGCCAACCAGGGACGCGCCCGCGCCGGCCAGCGCAACGCGGGGCGCATCGCCTTGTACGCCGATCGCGCGGACGGCAAACTGCTGGGCGCCGAGCTGTGCGCGCCTGCGGGCGAACACTTGGCGCACTTGTTGGGCCTCGCCCTGTCGCGCGGCCTGAGCGTGCACGACCTGCTCGCCATGCCCATCTACCACCCGGTGCTGGAAGAAGGCCTGCGCACAGCGTTGCGTGATGTTTCGCGCAAGCTGCCTGGGCGCCCCGCGCCCGATCTGGCGCACTGCGCACCGTTGGGGGCGCCGGCACTGGAATAGTTTTTCACTTTTCCGCCAACATGACGATAAAGCACTATGGACAT
>JBATPF010000488.1:0-2279 GCA_049291355.1 Giesbergeria sp. | reverse complement strand
GCTATTGGCAAAAAAAGCAACGCAGCAGACCGCCCGAGGCCGCGCTATCACAGACCGCAGGGAGTTATGCAGGCCATCCCTAGGGCCCGCCCCCTCACAAATCGCCGTACTGCGTTCCGCTCAGGTCGGGGCCACGCGGCCCACTCTGCGGCATTTCGGTGTCGGCGAAATCGTCGGCACGCGGGCGGCGCAAGGGACCCGTGCGCACAGGAACCCCCTTAGGACTGGCAGGATCGCCGGTAGCCGACGAACTGAGCGCCTTCTTGAAGGCGGCAACCTCGTCCGCCTCGATGGGGTCAAAAGCTGCCGGCACGGGCCGCAAGGCCGGGCGCGGCAGCGGGGCGGGTGCTGCTGCGATGGGCCCCGGTCGGGTACTTCCCGCAGCCGGGGTCGGCCGCGGCGCAGCGGCGGTTTTCTGAGGATTGCCCACGGCGACATGCTCGTTGGAGCGCCAGTACACGGCGGTGACTGCGATGTCATAGCGCGACTTCGCGGTCTGGGCGATCAAGGCTTCGATCTCGCTCAAGCGCGCCGTGTCTCCCCCGAACTCGCGCGCCAGATCCATCATGACCAGAAACTGGCTGCCGCGCTGGTCCAGGGACAGCACCTTGAACTTGTAGCTCGCTGACAGCACGCCGGCACGCACCATGGCATCGCGCACCACGGTGTAGAGCAGTTCGCGCCGCTCCATGCGCTCATTCTTGCGGTTGGCCGCATGCTCCGGCGCCGCCGGTTCCGGCATCTGGCGACCGTAGAGCCCCGGCACGAGCGGAATGGTCGCTTCGGGATTCAGCAAGCCCGAGGGCTCCATGTTGCGCGCGGGGACCGCTGCGCTCTTTCGGGTGAACCAGCTGAGAATGGACATCTTGTTCTTTCTTCCACCTAGGACAAGCGCTGTTTGCGCTGCTCTGACCGACTTTGCGCGCGCCATGCACCGTTCGAACGGCATGGCTGCAAGAAAGCATGGGTGCCGGAATGGCAAATTGCGTGCGCGCACTGCCCTGCTGGCGAGTTTAGGCCAAGCCACCCCGCTTTCGCCAGCGAAGTCTTGGGCAAATGCAGGCGAGCGCTTGAAATATCGTCCGCTTCGCAACAGCTTGGCTGTAAGCCCTCCCGAGCAAGCGCCTGCCTACGCTCCTGGCGCAGGGGCTGCGCTCAGGTTGTGGCGATGCGGCGGCGCCGATTGCTCAGTCGCTTGGCCAGTACCGCGCCGGCAGCCATGGCGACGCTCAGTGCGACAGCCGGTTGGCGGTTGCTGAGTTCGGTAAAGCGCATGGCGGTCAGGCTCCAAAGCTTGCTCGCTACCGTCGCCTGAACGGTCGCGCTGCGCGAACGGTGCGAGAAAAAGGCCCCTTCGCCCACTACGGACCCCGCAGTGACGATCGCCAGACGCACCCGTGCTTTTTCATCTTCATAGTGCACGCTGAGGCTGCCACTTTCGACGAAATACAAAGTGCGCTCGGAGGAGCCTTGGGAAAAGAGGGTCTGGCCGGCGGCCAGCGTCATGGGCTGGAGGTAGGCCGACAGCATGTCCCATTGCGCGGCACTTAGCGGGTTGCTCATGCTGTCTTCGGCGCTGGCCTGGACGATGGCGTTGATCAAGCCCTGGAGGTCAAGTTTGATGGAGGAGGGCAAGGGTGCATTCATGATCTACTGACGCTATCGCGAATGCCAAAACCGCACAAGCCGGCTTTACCGTCGCTTACAAAACACGGCCTCTATTTGCCAATGCAGAAACTCGAAAAAATGACGCCAAGCAAGTCATCGGCGCCGAAAGCCCCAGTGATCTGGTTCAAGGCGTTCTGGGCCAGGCGCAGTTCTTCCGCCAGCAGATCCAGCGCCGGGCTGTCGCCTTCGAGCTGATCCGCCGCCACCGCAAGGTGTCCGCCCACCGCCTGCAGGGCCTGCACATGGCGGGCGCGCGCAATGAATACGCCGCCGGGCGCCGCATGCCAGCCGGCGATGGCCAGCAATTCGCGCCGCAAGGCCGGCAAGCCCGCCCCGGTGCGTGAAGAAAGTGTCACGCCCACTCTCGGCACGCTGTCCTCGGGCAGGGTCAGGACGCAGTCGCTTTTGGTCCAGACGTCAAGCAAGGGCACAGATTTTGGCTTGAATTTGGCCATAGCGCTTGCTATCACTGCATCATCAGCTATGTATTCAATAGCATTTCTGCGCGTGAGATCGTGCAGAAAGAGCACGGCGTCTGCGTCCGCGATGGCCTCCCAGGTGCGCGCGATGCCGATGCGCTCGACTTCGTCGCCGCTCTCGCGCAGGCCCGC
>JBATPF010000487.1:0-3726 GCA_049291355.1 Giesbergeria sp. | reverse complement strand
GTGCACCGCTGGTCGGGTGGCGCGCCGCTGGTCGCCACGGTGCGGGAGGTAGGGGCCAGTGCCGACCCTGCGACGCGCACCTTTGCCGTCAAGGCGGCCATTGAAGGCGATGCAGCGCCGCAGCTCGGCGCTACCGTCAATGTGCTTGCGCCTGCGCTCTCGGCACAAGGGGCGCAGGCCATTTTGCTGCCCACCACCGCGCTCATGCAAAGCGGCGGCGGCACGGCGGTGTGGGTGTTCGATGCCGCCACCAGCACGGTGCGCGCGCAGCCGGTGCAGGTGGCCACAGCCGATGGCAACCAGGCGGTGATCGCCAGCGGCCTGGCGCCGGGCATGCAGGTGGTGGCCACGGGTGTGCATGTGCTCTCGCCCGGCCAGAAGGTGACGATATATCAAGAAAAATATGCTCCAGCGCAAGGACAGCAAGCGAAAGCAGCTACTGAAGTGATAGCAAATCAACCCCTGCCCGCAGCTTCGGCTGCCGCTGCGCAATGAGCGCCGGCATGCCCTCGGGCGAGCCCGCAGCCGGGTTCAACCTCTCGAAGTGGGCGCTGGACCACCCGGCGCTGACCCGCTACCTGATGGTGGTGCTGCTGCTGATGGGCGTATTTGCCTACTTCCAGCTCGGACAGGACGAAGACCCGCCGTTTACCTTTCGCGCCATGGTGGTGCGCACCTACTGGCCGGGCGCCACGGCGCAGCAGGTGGCCGAGCAGGTGACCGACAAGATCGAGCGCACGCTGCAAGAAGTGCAGTACGCCGACAAGATCCGCAGCTATTCGAAGCCGGGCGAGTCGCAGATCATTTTCCAGATCAAGGATTCGTCCAAACCGAACGAGGTGGCGGGCGTCTGGTACGCCGTGCGCAAGAAGATCGGCGATATGCGGCTCACCTTGCCGCAGGGCGTGCAGGGGCCGTTCTTCAACGACGATTTTGGCGATGTCTATGGCGTGATCTACGCGCTGGAGGCCGAAGGCTTCAGCCTGGCCGAATCCAAGGCCTTTGCCGACGACGTGCGCCAGCAGTTGCTGCGCGTGCCCGACGTGGCCAAGGTGGAGCTCTTTGGCGTGCAGGATGAAAAGCTGTACATCGAAGTCTCGCAGCAGCGCCTGGCACAGCTCGGCCTCGACATGAACCAGGTGCTGGCGCAGCTCGGCCAGCAGAACGCGGTGGAGAGTGCCGGCGTGGTGCAGACGCCGACCGACCAGCTGCAGGTGCGCGTGCAAGGGCAGTTCCACGCCATTGAAGACTTGCGCGCCATGCCGATTCGCGCCGCATCGGGCCGGCAATTGCGCCTGGCCGACATTGCCGAGGTGCGGCGCGGCTATGTGGACCCGCCCACCGTCAAGGTGCGGCACGACGGCCAGCAGGTGATTGCGGTTGGCATTTCGATGGCCAAGGGGGGCGACATCATTGCGCTGGGCAAGGCCTTGCACGCCACCGTGGCCCGCATCGACACGCAGTTGCCCGCCGGCGTGCGCCTGGTGAACGTGCAGGACCAGCCCAAGTCGGTTGCCAGTTCGGTGAACGAGTTTGTCGGCGTGCTGGTCGAGGCTGTGGTGATCGTGCTGATCGTCAGCTTTATCAGCCTGGGTCTGCACCAACGCAGCGGCGCGCAGCGCTGGTGGCGCCGCTGGTACGTGGACCCGCGGCCGGGGCTGGTGGTGGGCATCACGATTCCGCTGGTGCTGGCGGTCACCTTCCTCGCCATGCACTACTGGGATATTGGCTTGCACAAAATCTCGCTGGGTTCGCTCATCATCGCTCTGGGCCTGCTGGTGGACGACGCCATCATTGCCGTCGAGATGATGGTGCGCAAGCTGGAAGAGGGCTACGACAAGGTACGCGCCGCCACCTTCGCCTACGAGATCACCGCCATGCCCATGCTGACGGGGACCTTGATCACCGCCGCCGGTTTTCTGCCCATTGGCCTGGCCAAGTCGATGACCGGCGAGTACACCTTCGCCATTTTTGCCGTGACCGTCATTGCGCTGGTGATCTCGTGGGTGGTGTCGGTGTACTTCGTGCCTTATTTGGGAACCTTGCTGCTCAAGACACCGGAGCATGTGCAGCCCCGCCCCGCCGACGGGGAAATATCCCCGGACCCTCACGAGGTGTTTGACAGTCCCTTCTACAACGCCTTTCGCCGCGCAGTGCACTGGTGCGTGGCGCACCGCTGGATCACCATCGGCGCGACGCTGGCGATCTTTGCGCTGGGCATCGTGGGCATGGGCCGGGTGCAGCAGCAGTTCTTCCCCGATTCGAGCCGACCGGAAATCATCGTTGACGTCTGGTTCCCCGAAGGCACCTCGCTGGCCGGCAATGAGGCCGTCACCAAGCGCGTGGAAGCGCGGCTGCGGTCCGAGCCGGGGGTGGCCAGCGTCAGTACCTGGGTGGGCTCGGGCGTGCCGCGCTTCTATCTGCCGCTGGACCAGGTGTTTCCGCAGACCAATGTGTCGCAGTTCATCGTGGTCGCGCGCGACCTGAAGGTGCGCGAGCAGCTGCGCGTCGCATTCCCTGCGCTCTTGGCCACCGAGTTCCCCGAGGTGCGTGGCCGCGTCAAGCTGCTGCCCAACGGCCCGCCCGTACCCTACCCGGTGCAGTTCCGTGTCATTGGCCCAGACCCAGCGCAGTTGCGCGTGCGCGCCGACGAGGTGAAGGCCGCATTGCGCGCCTCGCCCCAGATGCGCGGCGTGAACGACAACTGGAACGAATCGATCAAGGTTATGCGGCTTGACGTGGACCAGGCCAAGGCGCGGGCGCTGGGCGTCACCAGCCAGTCCATCGCCCAGGCGTCGCGTGTGATGCAGTCGGGCATGCCGGTGGGGCAGTACCGCGAGGGCGACAAGTTGATCGACATCGTCTTGCGCCAGCCTGCGGACGAGCGCAGCGCCATCACCGACATTGCCAACGCCTATTTGCCGACGGCCTCGGGCCAGTCGATTGCCTTGACCCAGATCGCCAAGCCCCGCTTCACCTGGGAACCCGGCGTGATGTGGCGCGAGAACCGCGACTACGCCATTACCGTGCAAGGTGACGTGATGGAAGGCCTGCAAGGCGCCACGGTGACCAAAGCGCTGCTGCCCGGCCTGCGCAAGATCGAGAGCGGCTGGCACGCCGCCGGCCAGAACGCCTACCGCATCGAGGTGGCGGGCGCTGTCGAAGAAAGCGCCAAGGGGTCCGATTCGATTGCCGCCGGCCTGCCGGTGATGCTGTTCATCACCTTCACGCTGCTCATGCTGCAACTGCACAGCTTCAGCCGCGCCATGCTGGTGTTCCTGACCGGGCCGCTCGGGATTGCCGGCGTGGCCGGAGCGCTGCTGCTGCTGGGGCGGCCGTTCGGCTTTGTCGCGCTGCTGGGGGTGATTGCGCTCATGGGCATGATCCAGCGCAACTCGGTGATCCTCATCGACCAGATCGAGCAAGACCGCGCCCGCGGTGTGCCGGCGTGGGACGCCATCGTCGAGTCGGCCGTGCGGCGCCTGCGCCCCATCGTGCTGACGGCCGCCGCAGCGGTGCTGGCGATGATTCCGCTGTCCCGCAGTGTGTTCTGGGGGCCGATGGCGGTGGCCATCATGGGCGGGCTGATCGTCGCCACCGTGCTCACTTTGCTGGCGCTGCCAGCCATGTACGCCGCGTGGTTTCGCGTGCGCCGCCCCGAACCTGAGGTGCCTGCGTGAGAAGGGCGGGCCCGCGCAGGGTAAAATCGCGGGCTAACCAGTTTCA
>JBATPF010000486.1:0-5100 GCA_049291355.1 Giesbergeria sp. | reverse complement strand
AATGTACGGCGAGGCATAACGGGGAACGAAACCACACCCAGTTTGTCAACTTATGTGTAAACTAAGTTTCATATGCTCCGAAGAGAGCATTTTCGGCAACTGCAACGCCCCGAAGGAGAGTTCCATGACAGTATCCGCGCTCGGCACGTGGCGTAAGCCTCCGCTCGCCTACGTGGTCGCCGAGTTGGTTATTTCGCCGTACTACTCGATCTCCGATAAGGTCCCCAGCTTGCAAGATCGGTTACGTGGCGACTTTCCGAAGACGGTCGAGGCCCAAGAGATCGTGGTTGACGGCCCAAAGCCGTCGGCACAGCCGCTGTGGCACCTAATTGCGGCGGACCAGAATTATGGCATCCAGCTTGGAACTAGGTCCATCTCGTTGCATGCCACAAGCTACACCAACTCGAGCGACATGATGAGCCAATGGGCAGACGTGCTTGATGCTATACATGAAGCAAATCTTGGTGCGTTTGTAGAGCGCGCGGGTCTACGGTACGTTGATCTTATCGTTCCGACTGGGGATCGCTCGCCAGCAGACTACTTGGCGCCGCATCTGCAAGGCGTCACGCCGGAAGGTGCAACGGTGACTGGGTCAATGTGGGCGGCAGCGTATCAATTTGATGGATCCACTGTAAACCTGCGCGCCGGCGCCCCGGCACCTCCGGGCATGCTGTTGCCGCCAAACTTCAACGCTATGCCACTGCATAAGCCTCAAGTGATGATCGACGCGGAGAAATATATAAAGGATGACAAGCCCATCGGCTTCATCGACACAGACTGCTTGCGGGAACTGAACCACGCCTTCGACGCCAGCGAGCTGGTTGGCATTTACACTGAAATGCAGAAGCTTACGTCGGCGACCTTCAAGGCTGCACTGTCGAGCGAAGCCCAAAAGGAATGGATGTGAGCCACACGATTCAGGCGCCTCACTACCGTCCGCAGCAAGGGATGCTGCGTCACCTGAACCCTAGCGCGACCATCAACTCGGCTGAGTCCTTCAGTCCGCGCTACTCCCAGATCTTCGACTTGGGAGTAAGCGTAAGCGCCACAAGCAAGCGCTTAACCAGCGCCACGCGGATCATGCCCATCGATATAGACGCGGCGACGTCTGCCATACGAGCCCTGGGATTCGACGAAATCCATGGTGATGGGTGGAGCACCTGGGTGGAAGCAACAAAGGCTGCGCTCAAGAGGCCGGCCGCAAACTCGCGATCGGCTGCGAGCGCCACAGCGCGGCTTAGGGTCGAGCGACTTACTACGATTCAGGCGACACTGGGCCTGTCGACGCAGGATTTCTCACTGGTTCTTGGGCTCTCGCGTCCTGGCCTATACAAGTGGCTCAATGCCTCCAAGGATGTGGAACTGCAGAAGGCCAGCCGAGAACGCCTAATCGTTGTCGAGCGCATCGCCAAGCAGTGGCGTGAGCGATCTTCGCTACCGCTGAGATCTGTCGCGCATGAGCCGCTCCTTGGCGGCCAAACTGTGCTCTCCATGATGATCGCACAGACCATCGACGAGGTTGCAGTCGTGAGCACCTTTGACGAGATCGTGGCGAAGCTGCAAGGGAAACCGAAATCACGCAGCCAGAGGCTTGCGGAGGCAGGCTTCACGCGTCGCCCTTCAGCGCGGGCGTTGCCGGCCGACGAGTAAGGGAGCGAACCGTTGCCACCGACATTTGGCGAGGAGATCGCGGAGCAAGGGTGGTGTACCGGTGCGGTGGTTGACCGTGCTGACATACCGGTGCTCGCACGATACTTGGTGCGATCAGGCGCTGAGCAGTCGACGGCGATGGAGGCGAGCGACTGGCTGATCGTCGTGTCGCAGACCTGCGATGTGCTAGCCACGAAGCTCGATGCGGAGCCGTTCGTGGAGGTGCTGCATTGCCGGCCGCGAGACAAACTGCGCACGCAGCATAAGGAACTGCGCTCCACACGCGTCCTCGATTTCAAGCCGAACCGCCAGACGCATGCAGCCTTCGTGCTAACTGCTCACGCTGTTGCCGACCGCTACCATGTCCCGCGTGAAGTCTTGAAAGACTGTAGGCCTGACAATGCTAGGAAACTGAGTGAGACCTCGATATCACGGATATTGGCCTGGTACGCGCTGCGCTACGGGCGGCCCACCTGGCCGGACGAGTTCGTCGCGCGCATCGGAAAGATGAAGGCTACGCTCGAGGAGGCGCTAGAGCCGCTGAAGGACGACGTCGCGGAGGTCCGCGTGGGTATCGCCGAGAAAGACCAAGAACTGATCGAGGGAGAGGCGTACCACATGGTCGTCTACTTCGTAGTCGACGAGGAGCACTGGGAAGCAGATGTGGAAGGGCGCTTAGCGATTGAGGCAGCGTTCGCGAAATTTGTCTCCCATCTCGCCGGATGCGATGGTATCGAAGTCAATGAAGACTTGAGCGGTGTCATATCGGGAGGCGAATTCACTTGGCAGGAAACCAGGGCCACAGACGAGTGGAACTTCGCCAACTTGAGCCATCGCGACGATTAACACCTTCCTCAAGGGATGCCCTGAACAACTCTGATTTGTGAGTGTTATACGGGTCACATCTTTCAGATCGTGCAATTGCCGCCGCGTTGCTCGGCTCTGCGCATTGTTCCGCACCCTTTTCGGGTCGTTTGCGCCGCTTTTGCGGCCTGCACCCTGTTTTCAGGCGCACTCATCCCCGTGCCGCCATCAAAGTATGTCGAACCATCCACAGGTTCGATAGCGCAAACAGCGTCTTGAGCTGCAGCGTGTTCTTCATGAGTCCCTGGTAGCGCACCTTGGTATAGCCAAACTGGCGCTTGATCACCCTGAAGGGGTGCTCCACCTTGGCGCGGATGCTCGCCTTGATCTTCTCGACCTGGTCTATCAGCGCATCGATGGGCTTGTTGTCCTTGTCCAGCGCTTTGCGCTTGCCCGGGCGCATCGCTACATGCCATGTCACGTCCTTTTTGGCGTCCGGGCGCTTCTCAGCACCTTGGTAGCCCGCGTCCGCATAAACATCCGTCTCCTGCCCATGGAGCAAACTATTGCCTTCTTCAACATCCGAGAGGTTGCCCGAGGTACCTCGTACGGTGTGCACCAGGCCCGAGTCAGCATCCACCCCAATGTGGGCCTTCATGCCAAAGTACCACTGGTTGCCTTTCTTACTCGAATGCATCTCGGGATCGCGTGCCTTGTTTTTGTTCTTGGTCGAGCTGGGCGCTGCGATCAAGGTGGCGTCCACCGCAGTGCCTGCCTTGAGCAGCAAGCCCTGGGCCGCAAGGAGATCATTGACAGTAGCCAGAATCTGCTCGGCCAGCTTGTGACGCTCAAGGCGATGACGGAACCTCAGGATGGTGCTCTCGTCAGGCAGGCGCCCATGGGCATCAAGTTGGGCAAACTCCCGGTAGACGGGCGTGTCAAAGAAGGCTTCTTCCATGCCCAGGTCCGACAGGTCAAACCATTGCTGCATGCAGTGGATGCGCAGCATGGTCTGCAGGGCAAAGGGTGGGCGGCCGTTCTTGCCTTCGGGGTAGTACGGTGCAATGAGTTCAACCAATGCCGCCCAGGGAACCACGAGTTCCATCTGGGCCAGCAGCTCTTGCTTACGAGTTCTCTTGGTGCTCAGGTTCAGATCAAGGCTGCTTTGCTTCATGGACTGTGAGGATGCCACTGCCTGCTGACATGTACCAAACAAAGGGGGAGGTTTTGCAGGATGTCCCAAGCGCGAAGTGACACATTCCGGACGATAAGGACGCCTGTTAAACAAAGGCAGGTGCAAGTGATGTCAGTCCTTATTGCTTGTACCGGTGTCCTACTCTTCAATGCTAATCGCACCAACTGCCAAGAAGGTGGAGGCTGACAAACCACCATGTTCCGCAGTGGACGGATTTCAGTCGATCAAACAGTCGGGTGTCGACGATAAAAAGACACCCTGAAGCGCAGTTCCGGCGCCCCTTACCGATACCGCCCCAAATACCTCCCCTCAAACCCCCGCTTCGCCCAATGCATCAACCGCAGAGGCGGCAGCAACACATTGCGCTCCTCGGTGCGCCACACCAGCGTCCCAGTCCCCAGCGCATCGATGATGCAGGCCAGCTCCGCCTTGAAGCCCGCAGTCTGCGGCCGTCCAGCCAGTCCATCGATCAGGTTCTGCGCAGCAGCAGCGGCTTGCAGATCTGCCATGTGCGCCTGCTTGGGCATCCAGTCGGGGCCGGGGAAGCTGCCGGAGTCGCCCGCCACATAAACATGCTCCAACCCCGGCACGCGGCACTGGGCGTCGGCTTGCAGCAGGCCGCCGGGCGAGCGCGGCAAGGTGGTTTGGTCGAACCAGGCGTTGCCGGTCATGCCGGGCATGAACAAGATCAGGTCGGTGGCAAACTCGCCGCCTTCGGTGACGACCTTCTCGGCCTCGAAGCGCAGCATCTTGTGGCCCAGGTGCGTGGTGACGTTGCGGCGCGCCATCTCGGCCAGCAGGTGCGCCACGGCCTTAGCGCCCAGGCGGGCGCCGGGTTCTTTGGAGGGGTTGAAGAACACCAGCTCGAACTGCTCGCGCCGGCCCTCGCGGCGCAGTTGCGCGTCGATGCCGAAAAGGAACTCGAACATCGGCCCACCGCGCACGGCAGTCGGTTCCTTGGGGTTGCCGGCAAAGCCGACGGCGATGGTGCCGCCCTGCATGGCGCGCAGGCGGTCGCGAATCTTTTCGGCGGCCGCTATGCCTTCGCAGGGCGTGATGGCGTGTTCGATGCCGGGGAGTTTTTTGATAAAGCGCCCGCCGGTGGCAATCACCAGCGCGTCGTTCGCCACCTCGCCCGCCGTGGTCTGCACGCTGCGACCATCGGGGGAGAGGCCGGTGACTTCGGCGGCCAGATGCTGCACCTTCATGCGCGTAAAGAAGGGCGCCAGCGGCACGATGAGCTGCTCGCGCGTGCGCAGGCCGCTGGGAATCCAGATGGTGCCGGGCAGGTAGTGGAGTTCGGCGCGGGGCGAGATCAGCGTGATGTCGTCCTGGCAGCCTCGGGCGCGCAGTTCGCGCACCGCAGAGAGCGCGCCAAAGCCGCTGCCTAGGATGGTGATGCGCTGGCTTGCCATGTCAGTCGGCTTGGCCGCCCAAGGCTGCCACAACGC
>JBATPF010000485.1:0-2754 GCA_049291355.1 Giesbergeria sp. | reverse complement strand
GCAAAGCGCGGGGGGCCTCTCCAGCCTGCCCAGCGTGCATGGCATGACGGACGACCGCCTGCGCATTCAGTTCGACGGCATGGATCTGGTGTCCTCTTGCGGCAACCACATGAATCCGCCGCTGTCGTATGTCGATCCCTCTCGGGTGTCCGCGGTGCGCGTGTTCACCGGCACCACGCCGGTCAGCGTGGGCGGCGACAGCATTGGCGCCAGCATCCAGGTCGATACCGCACCCCCGCTGTTTGCCGCACCCGGCCAGGGCCCCATCACCCGCGGTGAAGTCGGCGCCTGGACGCGCAGCAACGGCAATGGCTTTGGCGGCCACGCCAGCGCCACCTATGCCACCGAGCAACTGAGCCTGCGCTACGACGGTTCAACCGCGCAGTCGGACAACTACCACGCGGCACGGGCCTTCAAAGCCGCCGGCCCGGCCGGCGCCGACAAGCCAGACCGCATCCTGGCCGGCGACGAAGTGGGATCCAGCAGCTATCTATCGCGCAACCAGTCGCTCTCGCTGGCCTTTCGTGGCGACGCGAGCCTGCTGGGCCTTGAAGTCGGCATGCAGGATGTGCCCTACCAGAACTTCCCCAACCAGCGCATGGACATGACGCGCAACGACAGCACCCACGTGAACCTGCGCTACCAGCGCAGCTTTGATTGGGGGGAGCTGCAGGCGCGCACCTGGCATGAGCGGACGCGGCATGCCATGGATTTTGGCCCAGACAAGCAGTACCTGTACGGGGGCGGCAAAGCCACCGGCATGCCCATGGACACGCGCGGCAGCACCAGCGGCGCCAAGCTATCGGGGGACATTGCCCTTTCGGAGCAGGACACCCTGCGCGTGGGCGCCGAAGCCCTGCGCTACCGGCTGGACGACTGGTGGATGCCCTCGGGCGGCGGCATGGCGCCCGACATCTTCCGCAACATCGCCGATGGCCAGCGCGACCGCTTCGACGTCTACGGCGAATGGGAAGCGCGCTGGAGCCCTGCCTGGGTCAGCCAGATCGGCCTGCGCAGCAGCCACGTGCGCAGCAACAGCGGCGAGGTGCAGGGCTACAACGCGAGCTACGGCGCCGACGCGGCCGCCTTCAATAGCGCAGACCGCAGCCGCAGCGACCAGAACCTCGACTTCAGCGCCCTCGCCCGCTATTCGCCCAATGAATCCAGCAGCTACGAGTTTGGCTTCTCCCGCAAGACCCGCTCGCCCAACCTGTACGAGCGCTTCGCCTGGTCCACGGGCGGCATGGCGATGCGCATGGTGAATCTGGCCGGCGACGGCAATGGCTATGTCGGCAACCCCAATCTGCTGCCCGAGACCGCCCACACGCTCAGTGCCACGGCCGACTGGCATGACGCATCTGGCCAGAGCTGGGGCGTGCGCCTGACGCCCTGGGTCAGCCAGGTGCACAACTACATCGACGCCAAACGCTGCAGCGGGGGCAGCGGCACGATGAGCGTTTGCAACGCAGCCAACCTCACAGCGCAGCAGAAATTTGTCTACCTGCGGTTTGACAACGCCGACGCTCGGCTCTGGGGCTTTGACGTCTCGGGTTTCATGGTCCTGGGGAAGACCGACTGGCTCGGCGCCTTGCGGCTTGATGGTTCACTCAGCCAGACCCGTGGGCACAACCAGGACACCGGCGACGGCCTCTACAACACCAAGCCGCTCCATGCGCGCCTGGCGCTGTCGCAGCAAAGTGGCGCCTGGAGCAGCACCGCCGAAATGCTGCTGGTGTCGGCCAAGACGCGCGTCTCTGCCGAACGCAACGAACTGGCCACTGCGGGCTATGGCCTGCTGAACCTGCGCACCAGCTACCAATGGCAGAACTGGCGGCTCGACCTGGGCATCGACAACCTGTTCGATCGCTTCTACGCGCATCCCCAGAGCGGCGCCTACGTGGGCCAGGGGGCCACCATGAGCGGCACGGCCGTGCCGTGGGGCGTGCGCGTGCCAGGCGTGGGGCGCTCGTTCCATGCGGGTCTGACGATGAAATTCTGAGCCTTGGTTTGCGCCTGGAGTTATCAAATCGATAGCTGCCAGCGCTTACCAGATAAGCGCTAGAGCCTATTTTTACTGGTATTTTCTGCCCGGCGCTCCAGCCCACGAATCGGCGTCAGTGCGTACGACATTGACGCAGTCCGTGGGCTTGGCCGCGCAGAAGGGCTATTCTGGAACGGTCCGCGCCCCATGGCGCATCTGTTTCCAGGAGAAACCCATGAGCCAAAGCTTGAGCCCCGCCCAGCAAGAAGAACTTCGCAGCCTGCTGCTGTCCCGCCGCACCGAACTGCTGGAGCAGATGGAGCAGAGCCGCGAAAACCTCATCCCGCCCACCCACGACGAAGGCGCCGTACTGCAACGCAACGTGGCGCGCGAAGTCGATCAGGCCCTGACAGACATCGATGCAGCCGACATGGCCCGCATCGACCACGCGCTCAAACGGATGGACGAAGGCAGCTACGGCGAATGCGGCGAATGCGGTTGCACAATTCCTTTCGAGCGCCTGAAGGTCGAGCCGCAAACCCAGCACTGTGTGGCCTGCAAGTCGCGCTGGGAGAACCAGCACGCAGCACGCTGACCGCCGCTTCGTTGCGGCACGATCGCCGTTTCAAGGAGGTGCATCCATGACGTTCGCTCCAAGCTTTGTCGCACTGCTGCTTGCTGCCGCGGCCCTGCCCATGGCCCAGGCGGCCGAGCCGCCAGCCGCACCCGATGACGCCGCGTTCGCGCCAACGCAAGACGGTACGGCCGTGCTC
>JBATPF010000484.1:0-2880 GCA_049291355.1 Giesbergeria sp. | reverse complement strand
GTGCGCAGCGCAGCGAGAGCGGGGGGAAGGCGCGCAGCGCCTCAGGGGGGTGCTGCTGCATTTCAGACCACCACGTTGACCAAACGGCCCGGCACCACCACCACCCGCTTGGGGGCAGCGCCTGCGGAATGCGCGGCAAAGGCGTCGCTTGCCAGCGCCAGGCGCTCGATCTCGGCTTTGTCGGCCTTTGCCGGCACGCGCACGCTGCCGCGCAGCTTGCCGTTGACTTGCAACATCAGTTCCACCTCGTCCTGCACCAGAGCCGCCGGATCGACCTGCGGCCAGGGTGCGTCGAGCAGATCCCGCAACACGCCGGCGTAGCCGAGCTGGCTCCAAAGGCCATGCGCGATGTGCGGCGTGGCCGGGTAGAGGCAGCGCAGCAGAATGCCAAAGCCTTCCACCAGCGCCACCTGACCGCCAGCGGAGTCGCTCGCCTTAATGTCGAGCGGCGACGGGCCGCCTCTAGCCGCGAGGGCCCCCTCAGGGGGCAGCGAGGACACGCAAGTGTCGAGCGTGGGGGCAAAGCTCTCCAGCGCGTTGATCATCTTCATCGCGCCGGAGACCACGGTGTTGTACTGCATGCGCTGGTAGTCGTAGTCCACCTGCTTGAGCACCGTGTGGATCTCGCGCCGCAGTGCCTGGGCCTCCTCGCCAAATTTAATATCTTTTAGGCCGCTAGCGCTTGATGCTATTGCATTAGCAGCTTCCATATTCATAGCAGACAGCTTCATGCCGAAATTCCACACCCGGCGCAGAAAACGGTAGCTGCCCTCGACCGCTGCGTCGTTCCATTCCAGCGTGGCCTCGGGCGGCGCCGTGAACATGGTGTAGAGGCGGGCGGTGTCGGCGCCGTACTTCTCGATCAGGTCTTGCGGATCAACGCCGTTGCGCTCCGATTTGCCCATCTTTCCAACGCCGCCGTACTCCAGCGCAGTGCCGGCCGGATAGGCGCCGTCGTCCTGCGCGAGCGTGCCGCCCACGATGTGGCCCTGCGCATCGAGCACCGGCGTGACGCTCTCGGGGGGGAAATAGTCCTTGCCGCCTTGCGCACTGTGGCAAAAATAGATGTGGTTGAGCACCATGCCCTGCGTCAGCAACTTGGTGAAAGGCTCGTCGATCTGCACGAGTCCCAAGTCGCGCATCACCTTGGTCCAGAAACGCGCGTACAGCAAATGCAAGATAGCGTGCTCGACGCCGCCGATGTACTGGTCCATGCCGCTGCCACCAACGGCGTGGTGTGGATCGCGCATCCAGTACCGGGTGCCATCCGCCACCATGGCATCAACGCTCTTCGAGTCGCAGTAGCGCATGAAGTACCAGGAGCTGTCGACGAAGGTGTCCATGGTGTCGGTTTCGCGCCGCGCCGCCTTGCCGCAGACGGGGCAGGTCACGCCCGCGTGAAAGCCTTCGTGGTGCAGCAGCGGATTGCCCGATCCGTCGGGGATGCAGTCGCGTGGCAGCACCACGGGAAGGTCTTTCTCCGGTACCGGCACAGCGCCGTGCTCGTCGCAATGGATGATGGGAATGGGTGTTCCCCAATAGCGCTGGCGCGAGATACCCCAGTCGCGCAGGCGCCAGGTGGTCTTTTTGGCGCCCAGGTCTTTTTGTGCCAGGGCGTGCGTCACGGCTTCCACGGCGTCCTTGTAGCTCAGGCCGCTGAAACTATCGGAGTTGACCGTGACACCGCGCTGCTTGTCGCCGTACCAGTCCTGCCAGCGGTGGTAATCGTAGGTTTCGCGGTCAACCAACACCACCTGCTTGATCTCGATGCCGTACTTCAGCGCGAATGCAAAATCGCGCTCGTCGTGCGCCGGCACGCCCATCACCGCGCCGTCACCATAGCCCATGAGCACGTAGTTGCCGACCCACAGGTCCACCGACTTTCCGGTCAGCGGGTGCTGCACGACCAGGCCCGTGCGCATGCCTTTTTTCTCCTGCGTGGCCAGTTCCGCTTCGGTGGTTCCGCCGCTCCTGCATTCTTCGATGAAGGCAGCCAGCTGCGGGTTGCCCCGCGCCGCATGCACCGCCAGCGGATGTTCAGGCGCCACAGCGCAGAAAGTGACGCCCATGATGGTGTCGGCGCGGGTGGTGAACACGTACATGCGGCCGCCGCCGATCAAAGCGCCATCGGCGCCGCGAATGTCGTGCGGGAAGGCAAAGCGCACGCCCTCACTCTTGCCGATCCAGTTCTCCTGCATCAGCTTGACGCGCTCGGGCCAGCCAGGCAGCTTGTCGCCGGTCACGAAGTCGAGCAGCTCATCGGCGTACTCGGTGATCTTCAGGTAATAGCCGGGAATTTCGCGCTTTTCGACCACCGCGCCCGTGCGCCAGCCCTTGCCGTCGATTACCTGTTCGTTGGCCAGCACGGTCTGGTCTACCGGGTCCCAGTTGACGGTCTGGGTCTTGCGGTAGGCCACGCCTTTTTCCAGCATCTTCAGAAATAGCCACTGATTCCACTTGTAGTACGTTGGATCGCAGGTGGCCACTTCGCGGCTCCAATCGATCGCCAAGCCCATGGCCTGCATCTGCTGCTTCATATAGGCGATGTTGTCCAGCGTCCACTGCGCGGGTGGCACGCCGTTCTTCATGGCCGCGTTCTCTGCCGGAAGGCCAAAGGCGTCCCATCCCATGGGCATGAGCACGTTGTAGCCGTTCATGCGCAGGTAGCGCGTGAGCATGTCGTTGATGGTGTAGTTGCGCACGTGGCCCATGTGCAGCTTGCCGCTGGGGTAGGGCAGCATGGAGCAGGCGTAGAACTTCGGCCGGGCCGCGTCCTCGGTGACGCGGTAGGCGTCCAGGGCGGTCCAGTGGGCATGCGCGGCGCGCTCCACCTCGGTGTGGTTGTATTTGTCTTGCATGGAAGCTGGGAATCTAGGGAAC
>JBATPF010000483.1:0-10996 GCA_049291355.1 Giesbergeria sp. | reverse complement strand
GCCGATATGCTGGCACTGGATGCGCAGCATGTGGCGCTGGCGGGCCTGGACGCCGAGCGCATGCTCGCCGCCCATGTGTTTGCCAGCCAGCGCAGCAGCGCGCTGCACAGCCTATGGGTGGCTGGCGTGCCACGCGTGGTGGCTGGCCGCCACGCCCTGCACGACGAGGCTGCGCGCGCCTTTGTGGCTGCGCGCCAAGCCACCATTGCCGCAGATTGACCGAACCCGGAGCCCGCCATGAGTCAAACCGCCAGTCCAAGCGCCCCCGCGCCCTTTGTGTTCCACCAAGGCACCGCGCCCCTGCTCATTTCCATCCCGCACGGCGGTGTGTATGTGCCGCCCCTGCTGGCCGATCGCTTCGGCCCCGAGGCGCGCGAAGTGCCCGACACCGACTGGCACCTGGAGCGCCTGTACGCATTCGCCAAAGACATGGGCGCGTCCATCCTGGCCGCCACGCATTCGCGCTACGTCATCGACCTGAACCGCCCGCCCGATGGCGCCAGCCTGTACCCCGGCCAGAACGTCACCGGCCTGTGCCCGGTAGACGGCTTTGATGAGACGCCCATCTACCCGCGTGGCGATTTGCCCGGGACTGACGAGGTTGCCGCGCGCCGCGACGCCATTTGGGCGCCCTACCACGCCCAGCTGCGCACCGAACTCGACCGCATCCACTCAGCGCACGGCGTGGCCGTGCTGTGGGACGCGCACTCGATCCGCTCGGTGCTGCCGCGCTTCTTCGAAGGCAAGCTGCCCGACTTCAATCTCGGCACCGCCGACGGCGCCAGTTGCGACCCTGCCCTGGCGCAGGAGCTGCTGCGCATTGCGACCAGCGCCCCCGGCTACACCGCAGTGCTCAATGGTCGCTTCAAAGGCGGCCACATCACGCGCCACTACGGGAACCCGGCACGCGGCATCCACGCCGTGCAGCTGGAAATGACGCAGTGCAGCTACATGCAGGAAGCATTGCCGTTCGACTACCTGCTCGAACGCGCCACGCAGGTGCAGCCGCATCTGCGACGCCTGCTGGAGGCGGTGCTGGTGTTTGCGGGGCGGACGACAAGCTGACTTCGCTTGCCTGCGCATGGGCTATGCGGATGCTTCAGACCACGGATTGACCAACACCACGGGCGAGCCAGCGAAATCGCCCACATTCCGTGTGACCAGACTCAAACCGTGTTCCAGCGCCGTCGCGGCAATCAGTGAATCAAAGGCGGCCATTGGTTTGCCCAGCGCCTCTGCCTGCGCGCACATCAGCGCCCAGTACCCAGCGGTGTCTCCAGTGAACGCCAACACCCGCGAACTGAACTGAAGTTTCACGCTCGCCAGCCACTCGGCCAGCGCGTTCTTGCGCCGCGACGCGGGCAATCGCGCCGCGCCGCGCTCCAGCTCGGCCAGGGTGATAGCAGAGACGAACAAACTGGTTTCGTCTTGGTCCTGCAACCAGGCCAGCACACCGGGATGCGGCTTGGGCTTCACCAGCTCTGACAGCAGGCAGGTGTCCAGCAGAAATCTCACAAATCCACCGTGCGAATCAGTTCCCGCGACCGCTCAACTTCCAGCGCTGTACCGCGCGGCGCATTCAACAGGGTGGACAGCAGCGAGTCTTGCCCAGTCAGGCGTCGGAAATCGGCTGCGGCGACCACCACCACCGCCTCTGCGCCTCGGCGCGTGACGGCTTGCGGGCCCTCGCTCAGCACCTTGTCCACCAATTCGCTGAAACGGCTTTTGGCGTCTTGCAAAGGCCAGGTGTTCATCGTCGTATCCAACTAGTCAGTCTAGTCACTGAGTGTGGATGCAACCATCGGAATTGTCAATGCCGGCTGCGCAAAACGAGCTTTCACCTCCCAAGGCCATTGGCTGCTTTCTACAATCCCCCTCATGCAAACCCGCCCCTACACCCGCGCCCAGCAGCTCCCCGCCCTCCTCGAGAAGCGCATCGCCATCCTCGACGGGGCCATGGGCACCATGATCCAGCGCTTCAAGCTGGGCGAGGCGCAGTACCGGGGCGAGGGCTACAGCGGGCCCGGCAGCGTGGGCGATCGGTTCAAGGATTTTCCGCGCGACGTGAAAGGCAACAACGAGTTGCTCAGCCTGACGCGGCCCGACGTGATCCGCGACATCCATGAACGCTACCTGGCTGCGGGTGCCGACCTGATCGAGACCAACACCTTTGGCGCGACGACGATTGCGCAAGAGGACTACGGCATGGCCGAGCTGGCGCGCGAGATGAACCTGCGCTCCGCGCAACTGGCCCGCGCCGCCTGCGACAAATTCAGCACGCCGGATCACCCGCGCTATGTCGCCGGTGCCCTGGGCCCGACGCCCAAGACCGCCAGCATCAGCCCCGATGTGAACGACCCCGGCGCGCGCAACATCACTTTTGAGCAGCTGCGCGCGGCTTACTTCGAGCAGACCGAAGCGCTGATCGAGGGTGGGGCGGACGTGATTTTGGTGGAGACCATCTTCGACACGCTCAACGCCAAGGCCGCGCTGTTTGCGGTGGACGAGGTGTTCGAAAAGACCGGCGAGCGCCTGCCCCTCATCATCAGCGGCACGGTCACCGATGCCTCGGGCCGCATCCTGAGTGGTCAGACGGTCACCGCCTTCTGGCACAGCGTGCGCCACGCCCGCCCGCTGGCCGTGGGCCTGAACTGCGCGCTGGGCGCGGCGCTGATGCGCCCCTATATCCAGGAACTGGCCAAGGTGGCGCCGGACACCTTCATCAGTTGCTACCCCAACGCCGGCCTGCCCAACCCCATGAGCGACACCGGCTTTGACGAGACGCCGGAAGTCACCAGCCGCCTGGTGCACGAGTTCGCCGCCGAAGGCCTGGTGAACATCGTGGGCGGCTGCTGTGGCACTACGCCGGAGCACATTGGTGCGATTGCGGCGGGTGTGGCAAATGAAGCGCCGCGCGTGCGACCGTTCTACCGCGAGCCGCCGGCAGCCTGAAGCGGGCCCATTCCGCTCAGGAAGCCTTGGCCGGAGGCACCGCCCCCGCGCCAGGCTGGGCCGGCGGAGCCGAAGGTGTGCCAGGCAACGGAATCCACTCGTCGTGGTCGTCCGGCGGCAGTGCAAAGCGCCCAGCGGCCCAATCGGCCTTGGCCTGCTCGATGCGCTCCTTGCGCGACGAGACGAAGTTCCAGAACAAATGGCGCGCGCCGAGCGGCTCGCCGCCCAGCAGCATGACGGTGGCGGCTGCGGGTGCGGTGATGGCGCCAGTGGCGCCTTGGGCAAACACCAGCATCTGGCCGGCGCTGTAGCGTGTGCCCTCATGCTCCACTTCGCCGCGCGCCACATAGGCGGCGCGCTCGCTGTAGCCGGTGGGCAAAGCCAACTGGGCGCCGGGCTGCAGCTCGGCATGTACATAGAACAGCGGTGAGAGCGTTTGCACCGGGCTGGTGAGCCCATAGACCGTACCCGCAATCACGCGCAGCCACACGCCAGCGGCCTCCTGCACCGGCAGTGCGTCGGCTGGTGTATGGGCAAAGGCGGGCGCGCACTCTTCCATGCCTTCGGGCAGCGCCACCCACGACTGCAGCAGCTCCAGCCCGCCACCGGAAAACGACGCCGGGTGCTCGAAGCGTTCGGAATGGGTGATGCCTCGCCCGGCGGTCATCCAGTTCACGGCGCCAGGCTGGATGCGCGTGTGCGTGCCCAGGCTGTCGCGGTGAATGATTTCGCCGCTGAGGAGATAGCTCACCGTGGCCAGGCCAATGTGCGGGTGGGGCCGTACGTCGGCAGCGCGGGTGTCCTCTGCCGCCAGCGTGACGGGGCCGGCATGGTCGAAGAAGACAAAGGGGCCGACGCTGCGCTGCTGCGCAGCAGGCAACAGGCGCCGCACGGTGAGGCCATGGCCCAGATCGGCAGCGCGGGGGGTGATGAGGGTGGGGGCAGAGCTTGGCATGGGCTCTTTGTAGCGCAGAACGCTCTGCGGCGTGGAGAAGCCGCGGGTTGTATTCGCAGGACATACGGCCGCAGAATCCGACCTAGACGCACGGCTGGTCGTGCGCCACCTTCCTTAGGCGCTGGCATGACCGTCAACCTGGCTCTCCCCCGAGGTCCTCTGCCCCCTGTGGCGCAGGTGCTGGCCGAGGCCGCCTTGCAGCGTCAGTCCGCGTTGTTGGGGCCGCAGGGGCTGGGCAGCACCGCGCCCTTGCCGGGGGAAGTTGCCGCACCAGGGTCGTCCTCGGTCCCTTTGCCTGCCTCCCTGGCAGCGCCGGTACCCGTGCCGCTGCCGGAGTCTGCCGATCAGGCCCATATCTCTCTGCAAGCGCGTGCGCCGCTGGGCGCAGGCTTCGAGCCGCGCAATGCCGCCCAGATTCTTGGCAATGCCCGTGCGGCTGGCCCACTTCCCGGTGCTGCGATTCCCCTGCCCAAGGGTGGGGCAGCAGCTGCGCCGTTATTGGGCGCACCCCAGGCGGTTTCCGCGGCGGCTTGGCCTGCGGGCGGGTTGGATCTGCCGCTGCAGCAGATGGTGGCTGCCGTGGTGCAGCAGCTCACGGCGCAGGCGGTGCCCCAGCGCGTGGTGGCGGCGCAGGCCTGGCCACTTGCGTTGGCCCATGCCTTGGAGAGCGGGGAGGCCGATGCCACGCAACCTCCACTGCAAACATGGCTGGTGCGCCAGGGCACCGTGCAAACCCCTGACGGGCCGCGTGGCCTGGCCGTGACCTTGCGGGTGCCCGTGCCTTGGCTGGCTGCACAGGCTGCCCACGTGGCGACCACGGGGCTGGTGCCGCAAGGGGCCTTGCAAGTGCCGTACACCGGCACGGCGCAGGGCTTGCAGTCTGCCGTGCTGGCGCTGGTGTTGCAGGGATCAGAGCCAGCAGCCGCGCGCACCAGCGCCTTGCTGGTGCTGGATTTTCAGCCACCGCTGGCGGCCGCTGTGTATGGCCGCGACATGATGCTGGCCCGCCTGGACCCTTGGCTACAACTGGCCCAGCTGCAGGCGAGTGGGCAAGTGCCCAGCGACGAAGAGCGTGCCCGGCACAACGCGCAGACCAGGCAGGGCCTGTGCGACACCTTGGGCTGCCCGTACCTTGCACGCGCTGCCTGTGTGCAGCCCTTTTGCCTCGCCATGCTCAGCCCGGGGCCCGTGGTTTCTTTGGCTGCAGCGGGGCCTGCCTTGGGCTGATGGGGGTCGCTGCGAGCCAAACCCGTCTCAGTACCCAGGCAGTCGCATCTCAACGGACAGCAAGATCGGCGACAAGTTGCGCCAAAAGTTGAGACCCGGATGGGCTTTCGATTTTTTTAACGCCGCTTAACCCCGTTCGGCCGTGCCGTTCGTTTCAGTTAGCACCAACACTTTGATGGAGCTGCCATGAAACCCGGTCTACCTACCTTTCGCGCCCTGACGGCACTTCCCGCACTTTCTGCGCTGTTCGTGCTGCTTACGATGACCAGCCTGCCAGCCCATGCCATCGGTCGCCTGGCCGACGTCACCATCGTGGACCGTGACACTGGCGCCACCCTGCCTGTGCACTACGCCAAGGGCGAATACTGGGTCGCAGGCCGCCCTGGTGCGCGCTATGCCATCGCTGTGCGCAACCGCTTGGGCCAGCGCGTGATGGCCGTGCCCTCGGTGGATGGGGTCAATGTGCTCACCGGCGAAACCGCCGCCTGGGACCAGCGCGGTTATGTGTTCTCGCCACACGAGCGCTACCAGATCACAGGCTGGCGCAAGAGCAGCAACGAGATCGCTGCCTTTGAGTTCTCCAGCGCCCACAATTCCTATGCAGGCCGCACCGGCCGCATCGCCAATGTCGGCGTGATCGGCGTGGCGCTGTTCCGTGAAGAACAGCCGCCGCCCTCTGTTTACCCCTCAGTGCAGCGCCGCGAAATGCCGTCACCGGATGACCGCAGTGACCAAACCAGAGACTCAGCGGACCGTCTGCGTGACGAGCCGCCCGCCTCTAGCGCAGCGCCTGCGCCGTCTGCCCCTGAAGCCCTCAGCCCGCGCGCATCGGGCCAATCGGCAGAGGCCGCCGCCTCGCGCGCACAGGAGGCTGAGCGCCAGGACAGCGCCACTCTCAGAGGCAATCTGGCCAAGGCAGCGCCCGCCCCCAAGCTGGGGACAGCCCACGGCCAGCGCGAAACCTCGGTCGTCAGCCAAACCACTTTCAACCGCTTACAGGCCCAGCCCAACGAAATCATCAGCATCCGATACGACAGCCGTGAAAATCTCATTGCCGCTGGCGTGATTCGTGAGCCGGCCCCGCAGCTGTCGCCCCGCGCGTTCCCGCAGTCGGATGCGTTGTCCTATGTTCCCGACCCTCCAAGGAACTGAGATGCGCACTTCAATTCCAATCCGCCTTTCGCCATGCGCTTCGTCGTGCTCGAGGTGCGGCTTGGGTTGATCTGCTGCTGCGGGCGGCTCGCCGCCATCCGGTTTTGGTTGCGCATAATGGATTGATGCCAAGCGCCCCGCCTTCTGACGACACCGACGAGGCGCTGATGCTGCGTTTTGCCGGTGGCGACATGGGCGCTTTTGATGCGCTTTACAGCCGACATGAGCTGGCGGTATGGCGCTTCGTGCTTCGCAGTGTGCAGGTGCAAGCCGTGGCCGATGATCTGCTGCAGGACGTCTGGTTTGCCGTGGCGCGCAATGCCCGCAGCTACGAGGTCAAGGCAAAGTTTCGGACTTGGCTTTTCACCCTTGCGCACAACCGACTGGTGGACTATTTGCGCACCGCCAAAAACCATACCAGCCTGGATGCGCATGATGACAACGGTAACGAGCGCAGCTTGGCCAGCACGCTGGCCGCCGACTCAGGCTTTGGCCCGGTGCGGCAGTTGCAGTCACGCGAGCAGGCCACTGCGCTGATCGCTGCGGTCGAGCAGTTGCCAGCCCAGCAGCGCGAAGCCTTTTTGCTGCAGGCCGAGGGCGATCTCAGCGTGCAAGACATTGCCGAGGCCACCGGCGTCAATTTTGAAACCGCCAAGAGCCGCCTGCGTTATGCCAAGGCCAGCCTTCGCCAACTGCTACAGGAGTTTGCATGAGCGCGCAGGACGACGGGCTGATCAAACGCTACCGCGAAGCCAACGAACACGACGCCGCCCGCCCCGGCGCGCATGTTCGCGGCGCCGTGCGGGCGCATGCGCAGATGCTGGCCGCCGCCGCAGTGGCTGCCGACAACTCGCCCGCAACAGATCCAGTCCGCACTACCAGCCGCACCGCCGCGAATTCATCACGTTGGAAAATTTCCGCTCTGGCGACCTTGGCACTGGTGAGCGTGACCGGGCTGCTGATGCTGCAGTTCGAACGCGGCACACAGGAAGAGCAAGAAATCGCCTACGGCCAGCACCGCGCCGAAGCACCGGCCGCTGCACCGCCGCACACGGCATTGCCTGCGCCCGCAGCAGCGGTAGTAGCTGCCCCCGCAGCCACACCCGGCGCGCAGACACTACCGGCAACCGCGAAAACTGCAGAAACAGCGAAGCCCAGTACGGCGAAGGTGCTGGCCAATACGGCGACGTCCACCCGGCAAGCGGAGTCCGCTTCGGTTCCCAGCCTGGGTGGAGCCCGGTCAGGTTTCGCCGGATCACCGCCCACCCACACGGACCGTGCGGAGGTTCCCCCGACTGCACCGCACCAAGCGCCAGTTGCTGAGCGGCGCCAGCGGTCAGCCGAGAACGACGGGCTTGCCGCCAAGGCCGTGGGAGCAGTGGATCCATCGCCAGCCCCTGCCGCCCCTGCCGCGCACAGCGTGTCAGGCAGCCATGCTGCACGCGACAGCCTGTCCACGCCCGCCGCAAGCGCTGACCACGTCAGCACCCCCACCGCATTGGAAAGCGCCTTGCTCGATGCGGCCCGCGCAGGCCGCATTCTTCAGGTGGAAAGCCTCGTCAGCCAGGGTGCGCCCGTGAACGCCCGCGACAGCGCAGGCAAGACCGCACTGATGCTGGCTGCCACCAACGGGCACACCAGCGCGGTTCAGAAGCTTCTGGCCCTGGGCGCCACCCCCGGGTTGGCGGACCGAGAAGGCCTGAACGCAGCCCAGCAAGCCAGGCGTCAGGGGTACACGCACATTGCCGACCTGATTGACGCCGCACCTTGAGGCGTGATGGCGGACCCACTGGAGCGCAGGATGGGCCACGGTGCTGGCAGGTGCGATGCTGTGCGCGAGCGCAATGCTATTGAAAAAATAGCTACTTGCACAGGTAACGCAAGCGAGCAGGGCAAAAAAAAGCCTCAGGCGCCGGTTGGACGCTTGAGGCTTTCTTCGCTGGAGACCCGGCCGGATTGACCGGGCTCCTTTAGGCAGTCTCGCTGGTTGGGCCCCGTCTTTATGGGTACAGACCGCGCATCTCGCGGGCGTGGAGCATGCGCGTGCAGGCAATGATGAACGTGGCGGTGCGCAGGCTGACCTTGTGCTCTTGCGCGGTCTGCCAGACGCCGGCAAAGGCTTCTTTCATGATGCGCACCAGGCGGGCATTGATTTCGTCTTCGGTCCAGAAGAAGCTGGAAAAATCCTGCACCCACTCGAAATAGCTCACCGTCACGCCGCCGGCGTTGGCGATCACGTCGGGCAGCACCAGCACACCGCTGTCGTGCAAGATGTCGTCGGCCTCGGGGGTGGTGGGGCCGTTGGCGCCTTCAATCACCAGCTTGGCGTGGATTTTTGGCGCGTTTTCAGCGGTGATCTGGCTCTCCAGCGCGGCAGGAATCAAGATCTCGCAGGGCACGCCCCAGAAGTCTTCGTCCGCCAGTATTTCGGCCCCGGGGAATCCGGCCACGCCGCCCGTGTTGGCCACATGCGCGAGCAGTGCGACGGCGTCCAGGCCGCCCTCATGCACGATGGTGCCGGTGTGGTCCTGCACCGCAACCAGGCGGGCGCCCACCTCGCAAAACAGCTTGGCCGCGGTGCCGCCCACGTTGCCAAAACCCTGCACCGCAATGCGGGCGCCTTCGATCTTCAGGCCCGTGTGGTGCGCCGCTTCCAGGCCCACGGTGAACACCCCGCGGCCTGTGGCTTCGCGCCGGCCGAGCGACCCACCCAAGTCCACGGGCTTGCCGGTCACCACGCCGGTGGCGGCTTCGCCCGTGTTCATGGAGTAGGTGTCCATCATCCAGGCCATGATCTGCTCGTTGGTGTTCACATCGGGCGCAGGGATGTCCTTGGTCGGGCCGATGATGAGACCGATTTCGCTGGTGTAGCGGCGCGTCATGCGCTCGAGTTCGCTGCGCGAAAGCGTCTTGGGGTTCACGCGTATGCCGCCCTTGGCGCCGCCGTAAGGCACGTTGACGGCAGCGGTTTTCACCGACATCCAGGCCGACAGCGCCATCACTTCCGACAGCGTCACGTCCTGGTGAAAGCGCACGCCGCCCTTGCCGGGGCCGCGCGAGAGGTTGTGCTGAACCCGGTAGCCTTCAAAGTGGGCGATGGTGCCGTTGTCCATCTCAATCGGCACGTCCACGATCAAGATGCGCTTGGGGCGCTTGAGCGTCTCCACCCAGCGCGAAAGATTGCCCAGGTAAGGCGTGACCCGGTCCACCTGCTTGAGGTAGTTGCCCCAGGGCCCCAGGTGATCTGCCTGCAAATAAGAGGGCAGGGGATGGCTGGGCGATGCGCCCGCGCCAGATGCTTGCTGCATGAAGGTTTCCTTGTGGGATCGTGTGAGGCGCGAAGCATAGGCCTGTGAAATGCCAATGTCCAAGGCAGCGCAGTTACAAGTTTATGCACGCTGCGCATAGCGTACCGTTCTGGCGGCCAGGAGAAAGCCTGCAAGAATCGCCGCATGTCTTTCAATGCCTTGATTCCCGGCCTGCACGGCCTGCGCCGCCGGGTGGTTTATGTCACGGTCTATGAAATCATCGCCATTGCGGTCGCCACGGTGGGTTTGGCGAGCGTGACCACCCAGGGCACTGCACATTCCGCCGTGGTATCGGCCGCTTCCTCGGCCATTGCCGTCCTGTGGAACCTGGTGTTCACCAGCCTGTTCGAGCGCTGGGAGGCACGCCAAACCGTGCGCGGACGCAGCCTGGCGCGGCGCGTGGCGCACGCGATCGGCTTCGAGGGCGGACTGGTGCTGTTTCTGGTGCCGCTGTTTGCCTGGTGGTTCGACGTCAGCCTGTGGCAGGCGCTGGTGATGGACCTGGGGCTGGTGGTGTTTTTCCTTTGCTACACCTTCGTCTTCAACTGGTGTTTTGACCGGGTGTTCGGACTGCCCGCTTCCGCTGCATACGCTTGTGCCCCCCGGGGCCTTTGTACAGACCAAAAATCGCCCGGCTCCAAGGAGTCTTGCAGCAGCCCGGCGCGGGGCCACGCGGGGCCGGCAGGCCTGGAACCCCTATTTTTCCGCAACGTCGCTCACCCGTCCCGGTGCCTACAAGCTGGCACAGGCGCTCATTCCGATACCTGGTTGCAATCCCTTTGAAATCAGGGCCAGCGTGAAACAAAGCGCAGGCGATGTTTGACGTCTACATGATGTCGTCTTAATCCCTTTGAAATCAGGGCTGGCTTGAAGCTGATACTAACGACAGATTGTTCAAGATCAGTACGTCTTAATCCCTTTGAATTCAGGGCTGGCTTGAAGCGGATGCTCGCAAAGTTCAACGAGGCCGAGTCTTAATCCCTTTGAATTCAGGGCTGGCTTGAAGCTCTCACGCCATTGTGGGAGCTGTTCTTGCATACGCGTCTTAATCCCTTTGAATTCAGGGCTGGCTTGAAGCCCATGGGCTGATCCGGTAGCGCTGGCAGAGAAGTCTTAATCCCTTTGAATTCAGGGCTGGCTTGAAGCAGCGTAAGCGATTATCAATAACAGATATAATCAGTCTTAATCCCTTTGAATTCAGGGCTGGCTTGAAGCCCATGGGCTGATCCGGTAGCGCTGGCAGAGAAATCTTAATCCCTTTGAATTCAGGGCTGGCTTGAAGCTGCCCCAGACACGGGGGTGGATGCGGTCAGGAGTCTTAATCCCTTTGAATTCAGGGCTGGCTTGAAGCGAGCCCACGCCATGAGCATCAAAATCAGCAAAACGTCTTAATCCCTTTGAA
>JBATPF010000482.1:0-15116 GCA_049291355.1 Giesbergeria sp. | reverse complement strand
GCCCCGCAAGAAATCCCGCGCCGGCAGCGGCTTGCCGCCCGCGCGCTGCAGGCGGGTCAGGCGCAGCGCGCCCATGCCGCAGGCGACGGAAATGCCGGCATCATTTACCTGCAATATACGGCCTTCGCGCTTATTATCATTGGAAAGATTGCTATCAATTTCGCAGTCTAAAACTTTGAGGATCTCGCCATTCAGCAGCGTACAAGCGCCCGGCGCGGGCGTCAGCGCGCGCACGCATCGCTCAATGGTCTGCGCCGGTTGGCTCCAGTCGATCTGGCTCTCAGTCTTGGAAATTTTTTTGGCATAGGTCACGCCGACTTGCGGCTGCGGCGTGCGCTCAAGCGGCCCGCTCGCCAGGTCTCGCAAGGCCTGAACCACCATTTGTGCGCCCAGCGCCGCCAAGCGATCGTGCAAACTTGCCGTGGTGTCGTGGGGCGCAATTGCCAGGCGCTCGGCGCGCAGGATGTCGCCAGTGTCCAGGCCGGCGTCCATCTGCATCAATGTGACTCCCGTCTCGCTATCGCCAGCTTCGATCGCGCGATGAATGGGCGCCGCGCCGCGCCAGCGGGGCAGCAGGCTGGCATGGATGTTGATACAGCCGTGTCGTGGCATTTCAAGTGCCCATGGGGGCAGGATCAAACCGTAGGCCGCCACCACCAGGATGTCGGGGCGTGCCGCATCCATGGCTGCTTGGGCAAGCGCTGCGTCGTCTGCAAAACGTCCGTCCAGCCGCAAGCCGCGCGGCTGAGCCACTGCGATCGAATGGCTCTGAGCAAGTTGCTTGACAGGCGATGCCTGCAGCCGCAAGCCGCGTCCTGCCGGTCGGTCAGGCTGTGTCAGCACCAGCGGGACGGCAAAACCTGCTGCAAGAATCGCTTCGAGCGCCGTACGAGCGAATTCCGGTGTACCGGCAAAAAGAACATTCATATCATCTTGGTTCGCGAGGATGCCGTCGCGGGCAGTCAAAGGGAACGAAACGCGGCTCTCAGACAGGCAGCGAACCCTGAACACCCAGAGCGCCTACAAAGCGCCTCAGCGGTAACGGTCGTCGGCCAGAGTGTCCTCTGAAAACTCCACTCCCTGCACCAGGCCGGCCGCGTCGAAGCGAAAATTCGCCAAACGCCAGGTGCCGAAGTCCAGCCAGGAATACGTCCAAACGCTCTCCTTTTCGCCGCCGTCCTTGCGCCGCGTCGGCGGGCCGAGGGTGCGCTGCACTTCTGCAGAATCGTGCCTGCCCTGTGCGAACGCCTGGAACTGCTGACGGGTGAAGACCTGCTCCATCGAAACCAATCGATCATTGGCATCGAAATCGTATCGCAACCGCTCCCCCGATTTGCCGGAATAGAACAACCGCTGACCCGTGGCCAACGCGTATGCAGCCCGCGGCGCGCCTAGCCTGCCCTGCACTTGCTCTTGCGTGGCGCCGGGACCAAGCGGCGAGGACGTTGCGCAACCCGCGAGTGCAAGGACCAGCGCGTACGCAATGCATGGGGCACCGCCCGCGGGACGGAAAAAATTCATGGACGGTCCTCGTCGCGCTGGCGCTTGATCATTTTGGAGCGAATTCGGTTGCGTTTGAGAGGTGAGAGGTATTCCACGAACACCTTGCCCAGCAAATGGTCCATCTCGTGCTGGATGCAAACTGCCAAAACCTCTTGCGCTTCCATGGTGATGGCTTCGCCCCGCGCGTCGAGCGCGCGCACGCGCACCGCCGCAGCCCGCTCCACCCCGTCGTAGATGCCGGGCACCGACAGGCAACCCTCGTCGCCGACCAGCATCTCCTCGCTGGACCAAAGAATTTCGGGATTGATCAGCACCAGGGGACGATTGCGCTCCTCGGACACATCAATGACGACCACGCGTTCATGCACATCGACCTGCGTCGCGGCCAGGCCGATGCCATGCGCGTCGTACATGGTCTCCAGCATGTCTTGTGTCAACTGCTGGATGCGGTCGTCCACGGACCTGACCGGGCGGGCCACGGTGTGCAGGCGGGGATCGGGATAACAAAGAATGGGAAGAATCGCCATGGCTTGTGCAGAAAGATGTCGCTATTTTCGCCACTTTTATCACTGCGCGCAGCCAGTGGGTCCAATAATCATTGCCCAATCAAGGGCTTGAGCAGAGAATCTCAGTTGATTTGTAACGTCTTTTGCTGCGCTTTTCCCTTCAGGAGAAAACTGCAGCGCAGTGAGGGGGCAGGGAACAATGCATCGAAATACGACAACGCGCGCCGCACGCATGGGCATTTTTGGCACCGCCTGCGGCGCTGTGACGCTGCTCGCGGCGGCGCTGAGCAGCAGCACTGCATGGGCACAAAATTACCCTGTTACTGCGGGTCAGCGCGCTGCAGCCCAGCAGGTGGCCAGCCAGGGCATTCCTGTGGCCGAACTGGCCCCCAACGCCCCCGAGGTCTACGTCGTCAAACGCGGCGACACACTCTGGGCTATTTCCGGCCTGTATTTGCGCACGCCGTGGCGCTGGCCCGAGCTCTGGGGCATGAACATGCAGAGCATTTCGAACCCCCATCTGATCTTCCCTGGCCAGACGCTGTATCTGGACAAGACAGGCGGCTATGCACGCTTGCGTTCGGGCATACCCGGGCAACCCGAAGACGTGCGCATTTCGCCGAGGACCCGCTCGGACAGTCTGGCCGACACGGCCCTGCCCACGCTGCAACCGCATCTGATCGAGCCTTTCCTGGTTGAGCCCCAGGTGGTAGACGCAGATACCCTTGAGAAGGCACCGCGCATTGTCGCCACCGTGGATGACCGCGTTCTGATGGCGGCGGGTGACCGTGTCTATGCCCGCGGCGACATGACGAGGCCGCTGGAGATTGCCCCCGGCGAACCCCGCTATTTCGGCATCTACCGCAACACCGTAGCGCTCAAGGACCCCGTCACGGGAGAAATCCTGGGCTATGAAGCCCAGTTCGTTGGCAAAGGCGAACTGGTTCGCGGCGAATCGCTGGAAGACACGCCCAACGCCAAAGGCGGCTTCACATCCGAGTATGTGCCCGCTACCGTCGACATCTTGAGCACACGGGAAGAAGTGCGCGCCAATGACCGGCTGCTGCCTACGCCGGCGCGCGGTTTTATGAGCTACATGCCGCGTGCTCCTGAGCAGCCAGTGTCGGCGCGCGTGGTCTCCATTTACGGTGGCTCGGCCTTTGCAAATGCAGCCCAGAATCAAGTGGTGGCCATCAATCTGGGCCGGCAGGACGGCATCGAAAGCGGTCACGTGCTGCAATTGCTCACGGGCGGCCAGCGTATCAAGGACACCACGGACGAAGCCAAGTCGATGATCAGGCTGCCCAGTGAAAAGAATGGCATGGCCATGGTGTTTCGTACCTTTGACCGGGTGTCTTACGCATTGATCCTGAGTGTGCGCAACCAGGTGCGGGTGGGCGATACCCTCGTCAACCCGCGCTGAGATCATGGCGGTGCGCGCTGCACCGCCGTCGACGATGGATCGTGACGAGCTTTCAGCTTGGCTGCGCCTGAGCGCGGCAGACGGCGTGGGCCGCGCGACTGCGCGGCGGCTGCTCACCGCCTTTGGCAGCCCAGAGGCCGTCTTCGGCCAAGGCCCACAGTCCCTTGCGCAGCATGTGACGCCTGCGCAGGCGCGCGGTCTGCTCGCACCCTCCGAACAAATTGCCGCCTTATTGGACGCCACCATGCACTGGCTCGCACAGTCGGGCGAAGCGGGGTTGTTGCGTGCCGTGGTACCGCTGGGCCACGTCTGGTATCCCCCAGCGCTGCTCGACATTGAAGATCCGCCGCTCATGCTGTATCTGCTGGGTGCGCAGCGATGGCTGAACGATTCGGATTGCTCCATTCATCGCACGCGCAGCCTGGCCATTGTCGGCAGTCGCAACCCCACCCCTCAGGGCAGGGAAACGACGCTGCAGTTTGCGCGCGCGTTGCGCGAAGCCGGATTGACCATTGTCTCGGGGTTGGCGCTGGGCATCGACGCGGCGGCCCACGAAGGAGCGCTGTCAGCAACCGTCGAATCGGACGTTCCAGCGACGGTAGCGGTAGTCGGCACAGGGCTTGATCGGGTCTATCCCTCGCGCCACCTCGATCTGGCCAGGCGCATTGCAGCAGACGGCTTGATCCTCAGCGAGTACCCCGTGGGGACTCCGCCGATTGCATCCAATTTTCCACGTCGCAACCGCATCATTTCCGGGCTCAGCCATGGCGTATTGGTGGTAGAGGCGGCACCCGCCTCAGGATCGCTCATCACGGCGCGCATGGCCAGCGAACAAGGACGAGAGGTTTTCGCTGTTCCAGGTTCTATCCATGCCGTGCAGTCGCGCGGCTGCCACGCCCTCATCAAACAAGGGGCCAAGCTGGTGGAGAGCGCGGCCGAGGTGCTGGAGGAATTTCCTTCGGCGGTGCCCATGCGGCGGACGCCAGCTTGTGAAGAGCCGGCGCGCCGCGCGAGCGCGCTTCTGAATGCGCTGGGCTTTGATCCGCTGGGGCTGGACGCCTTGCAGGCCCGCACAGGTCTGGACACGGCCAGCCTGCAAGTGCAGTTGCTCGAACTCGAACTCGAGGGCGAAGTGGCTCGTCTTCCCGGGGGCCTCTTCCAGCGGCTGGTGCGCGCCTGAACCCCTCAACCTGAGGCAGTCAGGCCAGCAGCCGTTCCGGGTTCGCGTTCAGCTTGGCCAACGCCTCGCGCGTTGCACGTACGGTCAGCCCATCCTCATCGCGCGGGACCAGCAAGCCTGCCTGCAGATAGGCGCCAAGACGGCGCAGCTGGATCAAATAGCTGATACCGTCGGTCGAGACAAAAAGATGCAACTGGCGTTGCTTGCTGTGCCAGGCGTACTGCACCTGCGCGGCGGCCCCATTGACGTCCAGCGTGAACCAGTCGCCTGGAACGAGTTCCCGGGCCCAGGCCACCATGGCGTCTTCCACGGGGGCATCATTGTCGGCAAACACCTGGATTGCGTTGGCATCAATGCCCGTCATCATTTCAATGTGCTCGGCATCCAGAGGCAATTCGCCCAAGACGGCGTCGTCAAGGAACTCCTCCACATTGGCGAGTCGCCGCGCCATGGCCTCGATGTGGTCCAGTGGAATGGCCGCTGTCTTGGACATGAATGCGTCGGCCAGCGTGTCGGTCAACGCTTTGATCTTTGTGTCCTGATCCTCACCCGAAATACCCACCATAAGCAGGCCCTCGCGCAGGCGCTGCAAAATTCCGGGAAGACTCTGGATTACCTGCGCACGTTCACTGCGGTTGGGTTTGGCGCTGGCGGCCCAGACCAGATCGGCAGCCGTGCGCTTGAACGACACCGTCTCGGCATGCTGCGCACCATGGCGCACGGCAGAAAGCGCAAGCACTTCGGCCCAGGTCTTGAACAGGAATTCTCGCACTTCGTCGCGCACCGGCATGTCGCTCAGCATGGTGCGCAGTTCGATGGTGTATTTGATGGTCAGCGTTTCCTTTTGCTCCACTTGCTGCGCCACACTTACCAACTTGGCCGTGCCGTGCTTTTCCGTCAGGTGCTTGGTCAGAAATTTTTCGAACTCGTCGTGGACCAACTGGAACACGCGGCGCCCGGTTTCGGGATACTGCTCGATCACCTGGACGATACGGCGGACTTCCGCCTCCAAGCTGCTTCCACTGACGGACGCGGAATCAAAACCAAGGGCCACCGCGCCCATGCGGTCGATGAGCTTGCGTGCCGGATGATTCAGGTTGCTGAAAAACTCTGGTTCTGCCAAGGCCACGCGCAGCACGGGCACTTGAAGACGCGCAAACCAGACGCGCACAGCCGGCGGGATGCGGTCTTCGGAGAGGATGCTTTGGAACATCAGCGCCACCACTTCGATGATGGCCTTTTCGCTGTCGGTGCCCGCCTTTTTCTTGAGCTCAGCCGAGCGCTCGCGCACCGCGCCGGCCACCTGGATCACTGCGGCCGGGCTGTAATCTTCAACGATGGCGCCCAGGGTGCTGTAGTACACATCGGCCTGCACCCGGTGCGCAGCCAGCGCATGCGCCAGAGCCGCCGATGCCGGCGGCGCCTGCGAAAGATCGAGCCCACCCAGCGCCGGCGCCAGCAAACGCCGCAATTGCACCATGACCCCCTGTGCCCGCTGGCGGGCGCGCAGCAAGGGCGTGGCAGCGACGTCAAACGGGCCCATGGGCGAGCCTGAATATCCACTGGAGTGGGAATAGGCATCACGTGCGGACTGCCCCCCGCCGCGGGCGGATTGCATTGCCTGGCGCGACTGCTCCAGTGCATGGGAGGCCAGTCCGCCCGAACCACTCGCCGAATGAGCGCCAACGGCGGAACGTTGCAAGCGCACCCGCAATTCCTGTTGCGCCACCACGCCGCGGTCAGCCAGAAATTCGTTGCACGACTGGTAAGCCGTTTGCATCAACGCAGCGGTGGCACGCTGCAAGGGCTCGACCGCCATTTGCAGATCGTCGCGCGGCAGGCTGACTTTGAGCCAGCTCTCGACCAGGTTCAAACTCAGCGACTCGGGGCGCAGCGGATCCGTTGCGGGCAGATCGTTTTGTTCGAGCGAGCGCATGCGCAGGCGCAGCGCATCGAACTGTGGGGCAACTTCTTCCATCACCGTCAATGCAATGCGCGAGGCGATGATCTTGTTTTCCACCACATCCTCGCCTAGCAGCTCCAAGCTGCTGTCGAGCGTGTACGTGGCGCGGGCACCGACGGGGGGCGCCACGGGAAGTTCCAAAGAAACGCGCAGCGCAGCCGCCATGGTCTGCAGCCAGTCCTTGCGCTTTTGCTCGTAGCCCTGCCAGGCGTCGCGGCGCTTTTGCATGTCGCGCTGCGTGCCGGTCTGCTGCATAAGGGCCGTGAAAAACTCGGCGACTGCCTTGTCAATGTCGGGCAAACCGTCCTTCAGGGCGTCCGTCCAGCGCTCCCTCACCATGCGAGCGAGGCGGCGGGGAGAAGCGGCGGCAGCCGGGGGCGTTTGCATGACCGGATATTAGTATGGAAACGCCCGGTTTGGCTCAGTGGGGCCTATGGGCCCACTGCCCAAGCTTCAGACAGTGGCCCCAGCATTCGGATCATTGGGATCCGTATCGCTGCGCGTTGTCTTGATGAGGTCTTCGCGCTTGACACCCAGCCACATGGCAATGGCGGCGGCCACAAACACCGAGGAGTAGATGCCGAACAGAATCCCGATGGTCAGTGCCAGGGCAAAGTAGTGCAGGCTGGGTCCGCCAAAAAAGAACATCGACAGCACCATGGCTTCGGTCGAAGCGTGGGTAATGATCGTGCGGCTCATGGTGCTCGTGATGGCGTGGTCGATCACCTCGTGCGTGTTCATCTTGCGGTAGCGCCGGAAGGCTTCGCGGATCCGGTCAAAGATCACCACCGACTCATTCACCGAATAGCCCAGTACGGCCAGCACTGCCGCCAGCACCGAGAGTGAAAACTCCCACTGGAAGAACGCGAAGAAGCCCAGGATGATGACCACGTCGTGCAGGTTGGCAATGATGGCGGCGACACCGAACTTCCACTCAAAGCGCACCGCCAGATACAACACGATGCCCAGCACCACCATGCCCAGCGCCATCAACCCGCCCTTGACCAGTTCGTCGCCCACCTGTGGGCCGACAAACTCGGTGCGGCGCAGCGTCACCTCGGGATCGGCGGCCTTGAGTGCACCGATCACGCGCTCGCTCTGCTGCGCCGAGGTCACGCCCTTTTTGACCGGCAGTCGGATCATCACATCGCGCGCAGTACCAAAGTTCTGCACCTGAACGTCCGGGAAGCCCAGACCCGATACCGTCGCGCGCACCTTGGCCAGCTCGACCGGCTGGGTGTAGGCCACTTCCATGACCGTACCGCCGGTGAATTCCACCGACAAATGCAGGCCACGCGAGAACAGGAAGAACACCGCCAGAGCGAAGGTGATGAAGGAAATCGCGTTGAAGACCAACGCGTGCTTCATAAAAGGAATGTCCTTTTTGATGCGGAAAAACTCCATGATTTTTATTCCTTAATTGGAGTTTTCAGAGAACGCTCATATGCGCTGAGCGCATCTGATGCTGGAACCAAGAATTCCATGACAGTCCCTTTATTTCACGGAAGCGACGGAGGTTCCGGTCGCCTCCGGCTTCCAGATCTGGCCTATGGCCAAGCTCTTGAGCTTTTTCTTGCCGCCGTACCACAGGTTCACCAGCCCGCGCGAGAAGAACACCGCAGAGAACATACTGGTCAGAATGCCCAGCACGTGCACCACAGCGAAGCCGCGCACCGGGCCCGAGCCAAAGGCCAGCAGTGAGAGACCGGCGATCAGCGTGGTCACGTTGGAGTCGAGAATGGTGGCCCAGGCGCGCTCGTAGCCGGTATGAATCGCCATCTGCGGCGACGCGCCCTCGCGCAGCTCCTCGCGGATGCGTTCGTTGATCAGCACGTTCGAGTCAATGGCCACACCCAACGCCAGTGCCATGGCCGCAATGCCAGGCAGGGTGAGCGTCGCCTGAAGCATCGAAAGCACCGCCAGCAACATGAGAATGTTGACCGAGAGCGCAATGCTGGAGAACACACCGAACAGCATGTAATAAAAGCACATGAACACCACGATGGCCAGCATGCCCCAGACAACACTGTGGATGCCGCGCGCAATGTTGTCGGCGCCCAGGCTCGGGCCAATGGTGAATTCCTCGATGATTTCCATCGGCGCAGCCAGCGAGCCCGCGCGCAGCAGCAGCGCTGTGTCGTTGGCCTCCATCGTGCTCATGCGGCCGGAAATCTGCACGCGGCCGCCCCCGATTTCCGAGCGGATGACGGGAGCCGTCACGACCTCGCCCTTGCCTTTTTCAAACAAGATGATGGCCATGCGCTTGCCAACGTTCTCGCGCGTGATGTCCTTGAAGATGCGCGAGCCCTTGGCGTCCAGCGTCAGGTTCACGGTGGGCTCCTGCGTCTGGCCGTCAAAACCGGGCTGGGCGTCGGTCAGGTTCTCGCCGGTCAGTACCACCTGCTTCTTGACGATCACGGCCTGCGCGTTGCGGTCCAGGTATTTTTCATCACCAAAGGGCACGGGGCCGCGTCCGCTTTCGGCCGCGCGGGCCTCCGTGCCTTCGTCGACCATGCGCACTTCCAGCGTGGCGGTGCGTCCCAGAATGTCCTTGGCCTTGGCGGTGTCCTGCACGCCAGGCAGTTGCACCACGATGCGGTCCAGCCCCTGCTGCTGAATCACCGGCTCGGCCACGCCCAGCTCGTTGATGCGGTTGTGCAGCGTGGTGATGTTCTGCTTGAGCGCCTGGTCCTGCACACGGCGCGTCGCCTCGGGCTTGATGCTGGCGCGCAGGCGTTGCCCGCCATCGGCTTCCTGGCTGGCCGTGACCTGCAGATCGGGGAACTGGTCACTGATCAGGTTGCGCGCGGCCGTCAGCGTGGCTTCGTCGCGCAGGCGGATATCGATGTTCTGGCCTTCGCGCGAAATGCCGCCGTGGCGGATGTTCTTGTCGCGCAGCGTGGTGCGCAGGTCGCCCGCATAGGACTCGGCCTTTTTGGTCAGCGCTGCCTGCATATCCACTTGCAGCATGAAGTGCACGCCGCCGCGCAAGTCCAGGCCCAGGTACATAGGCGCGGCATGGATGGCCGAGAGCCAGGCGGGCGAGCGCGACACCAGGTTGAGCGCAACGATGTAGGCCGGATCCTGCGGATCGGGGATCAAGGCCTTTTCAATCGCATCCTTCGCCTTGAGCTGGGTGTCCGGGGTGTCAAAGCGGGCCCGCACGGAATTGCCTTCGAGCTGCAGCAGATCGGTCTTCACTCCAGCTGCGGCAAGGGCTTCGCGGACTCGCGACTCCACTGCCGAGTCGACCTTGATCGTGGCTTTGGCCGAGGAGACCTGCACCGCGGGCGCTTCGCCAAAGAAATTGGGCAGGGTATAGAGCACCCCCACCAACAAAGCCACCACCAGGATGACGTACTTCCAGACCGGATAACGGTTCATGTTTGGGCTTCCCGATGCGGAATCAAAAAAGGCGGTGCGTGCAATGCGCCGCACCGCACGCGCTGGCCATACGCGCAGCGAGGGCGCGATTCGCCAGCGATGGCGCGATTACTTGATCGTGCCCTTGGGCAACACCTGAACCAGGGAGGCGCGCTGCACCTGCACTTCGACGCCGCTGGCAATTTCCACGTGCAAATACTGCTCGGACAGACGCTTGATGCGGCCCAGCATGCCGCCGCCGATGACCACTTCGTCACCTACGGCGATGGCCTCGACCATGGCGCGGTGCTCTTTTTGGCGCTTCATCTGCGGACGGATCATTACGAAGTACAGCACCACGAACATCAGCACCAACGGCAGCATGCCGGTGAGCGTGGACATCATGTCGCCACCCGCAGCAGCGGCAGGTGCGGTCTGGGCAAAAGCAGAGGAAATAAACACTGGGAAACTCCAAAGAAACAGACAGCGCACGCGCAGCACCAAGGCGGCGGGCGCAGGAGAGGCGGCAAAACCGCAAGCGCGCCATTGTATGCGGGTCGCTTTTTCAAGGCCACGCGGCCCGGTCAAAGGCGCACGCAGCGCACCTCGGTGCAGAAATTTTGATAAAAAACAGCCGCTAGCGCTTATTTGGTAAGCGTTAACAGCTATCAACTAAGGAGCACACTAGGCCACCTTCTGCTGTGCAGCAGGGCTGCGCCAGCGCGCCATCAAGGCGTCCCACTTGGCGCGGGCACTGGCGAGGTGCCGCTCCTTGACGTGGCCGTAGCCGCGAATATCTTCAGGAATGCTGGCGATTTCCACCGCCAGCGCCAGATTGTCGGTGTCCAGGCCCGCCAGCAGTTCTTCAATGCAGGTGCGGTACGCACCAATCAGCGCACGCTCGGTCTGGCGCTCCTGGCTGTAGCCAAACGGATCCAACGCACTGCCGCGCAGCCCCTTGAACCGGGCCAGCACGCCAAAGGCCTTGCGCATCCACGGCCCGTAGCTCTGCTTGACGAGTTCGCCCTTCTCATTGCGCTTGGCCAGCAAGGGCGGTGCCAGGTGGTGCACTACCTTGTAGTCGCCCTCGAACATGCCGGCGATTTTGTCGGTGAAGCTGCGGTCGGTATGCAGGCGCGCCACTTCGTATTCGTCCTTGTACGCCATCAGCTTGAACAAATAGCGCGCCACGGCCTCCGCAAGGCGCGTGCTGCCGGCAAATTTCGCTTCGGTGGCCTGCACCTTGGCAACAAAGGCCTGGTACTCGCCCGCATACGCTGCGTTCTGGTACGCGGTGAGGAACTCCACACGCCGCGCCAGCAGATTGGCCAGCGTGGGTTTCTTAACGAATTCAATCACCTGCGCCGGTGCCAGAAGTGCCTGCACCGCCGCCAGATCGTGCGCGCAGCGCCGGCCCCATTCGAACGCGGATTGGTTGTTGACCACCTGCACGCCGTTCAGCTCCATGGCGCGCATCAGCGCCGCGTGCGAGAGCGGCACCCGGCCTTTTTGCCAGGCGTAACCCAGCATCAACGGGTTGGTGTAGATGCTGTCGCCCAGCATTTGGGTGGCGACGCGTTCGGCGTCGAAGGTGCCCACCAGTTCGCTGCCCACTGCCGCAACGATGGCGCTCTCGCACGCCACGCCCGGAAACTGCCACTGCGGGTTGGTGACGAAGGCGGCCGTAGGCGTGCTGTGCGTGTTGAGCGCGACAAAGGTGCGGCCCGGCTGCATGACGGCCAAACTGGCAGGGTTGGCCGCCACGATGGCGTCGCAACCAATCACCAGATCGGCCTTGGCAATGTCAACCTTGGTGGTGTGGATGGCCTCCTGCCGGTTGGCGATCTGCACATGGCTCCAGGTGGCGCCACCTTTTTGCGCCAGGCCGCCGGCATCCTGCGTGACCACGCCCTTGCCTTCAAGGTGCGCCGCCATGCCCAGCAGAGAGCCAATGGTAATGACGCCCGTTCCGCCGACGCCGCCTACCACGATGCCCCAGGGCTGCTCCGCACTGGGCAGCACCGGCTCGGGCACCGGAGGCAGCGCAGCCGCATCGCCTTTGGCTGCCTTCTTCGGCTTCTTGAGCGCCCCGCCCTCGACGGTGACAAAGCTCGGGCAGAAACCGTTGACGCAGGAGTAATCCTTGTTGCAGGTGCTCTGGTTGATGCGGCGCTTGCGGCCAAACTCGGTTTCGACCGGTTCCACCGACAGGCAGTTGGATTTGACCGAGCAATCGCCACAGCCCTCGCACACCAGCTCATTGATGACCACGGTCTTCGTCGCCTGCGGCATCAGGCCGCGCTTCCTGCGGCGGCGCTTTTCGGTGGCGCAGGTCTGGTCGTAAATGAGCACGCTGCAGCCCTTGATCTCGCGCAGTTCGCGCTGGATGCGGTCCAGTTCGTCGCGGTGGTGCACCGTGACGCCCGCTGCCAGCGGTGCGCCGTCGTACTTTTCCGGCTCGTCGGTGACGATGACGATCTTGACCGCGCCTTCAGACTTCACGCTGTTCATGATCTGCAGCACCGAGTGGCCCTCGGGCCGCTCGCCAATCTGCTGGCCGCCGGTCATGGCGACCGCGTCGTTGTACAAAATTTTGTAAGTGACATTGACGCCGGCAGCGATGGACTGGCGAATCGCCAGCAGACCGCTGTGGAAGTACGTGCCGTCGCCCAGGTTGGCGAACACATGCGCGTCCTTGGTGAACGGGGCCTGGCCGACCCAGGTGACGCCCTCGCCGCCCATCTGCGTAAAGGTGCTGGTGGAGCGGTCCATCCACACCGTCATGTAGTGGCAGCCAATGCCGGCGACGGCGCGCGAGCCCTCGGGCACGCGGGTGCTGGTGTTGTGCGGGCAGCCGCTGCAAAACCATGGGGCACGGTCGCCGGTTTCCGCTTTGGGCGCAGCCAGGGCGCGCTCGCGCGCTTCCACAATGGCCAGGCGGCTGTCCATGCGGGCCACGACGTCTTCGGGCACGCCCAGTTTCTTGAGTCGCTTGGCGATTGCCTTGGCGATGATGGCCGGCGTCAGGTCGGCCTTGGCGCGCAGCAGCCAGTTTTGGCTCGGGTTGGGCATGGACCATTCGCCGCACTGGCCGTTCTCGCCTTCGGCCTCGTCAAACTTGCCCAGCACATTCGGCCGCACGTCGGCGCGCCAGTTGTAGAGCTCTTCCTTGATCTGGTATTCGATGACCTGGCGCTTTTCCTCGATGACCAGAATTTCTTGCAATCCCTTGGCGAAGTCGCGTGTGATAGTGGCTTCCAGCGGCCAGACCACGTTGACCTTGTGCACCCGGATGCCAAGCTGGCGACAGGTGGCGTCGTCCAGCCCCAGGTCGACCAGCGCCTGGCGCGTGTCGTTGTAGGCCTTGCCGCTGGCGATGATGCCGAAGCGGTCATTCGGCCCTTCAATCACGTTGTGGTTCAGCTTGTTGGCGCGCACATAGGCCAGCGCGGCGTACCACTTGTAGTCCATCAGGCGCGCTTCCTGCTCCAGCGGCGCATCGGGCCAGCGGATATGCAGGCCGCCGGGCGGCATCACAAAGTCTTCGGGCATGACGATTTGCACGCGGTCCGGGTCCACCGACACGCTGCTGGACGACTCCACCACCTCCTGAATCGTTTTCATGCCGGACCACACGCCGGAAAAGCGGCTCATGGCAAAGGCGTGCAGGCCCATGTCCAGGATGTCCTGCACGTTGCTCGGGAAGAACACGGGCGTGCCGCAGGCCTTGAAGATGTGGTCGCTCTGGTGCGGCGCCGTGCTGCTCTTGCTGATGTGGTCGTCGCCGGCAATGGCGATCACGCCGCCGTGCTTCGCCGTGCCAGCCATGTTGGCGTGCTTGAACACGTCGGAACAGCGGTCCACGCCAGGACCCTTGCCGTACCAGATGCCAAACACGCCGTCGTACTTCTTGCTCTGTGGGTACAGATCCAGTTGCTGCGTGCCCCACACGGCCGTGGCACCCAGCTCTTCGTTCACGCCGGGCTGGAAGACGATGTGGTTTTCGGCCAAGTGCTTCTTCGCCGCCCACAGCGCCTGGTCGTAGGTGCCGAGCGGGCTGCCGCGGTAGCCGCTGATGAATCCGGCGGTGTTGAGCCCCGCCGCCGCGTCGCGCTGGCGCTGCAGCATGGGCAGGCGCACCAGGGCCTGCACTCCGCTCATCATGGCGCGGCCGTGGCCGAGGGTGTATTTGTCTTCCAAGCTCACGGTTTCGAGAGCTTTACGGATGTGCTCGGGCAGGGGCGCATTCATGGGGTTTGTCTCCAGTTTTTTTCGTGGGTTCGCTGCTTGTGGCGCGAGAGGATTGTTTGCGCGCACAGCCAGTTAGAGCCGCGCACCCATTGTGGCGACAAGTGTAGATTGGCGCTGGCGATAAGTGTTTGCGTTTGATGCCGCAAATGCGCTATGTTCGGCAAGGTTCTTTCTCTTACAGGGCATTTTGTGGAAACCTTGGACAAATTCGATGTTGCCATCCTGGGCCAACTGCAGCAGGACGCGCGCCTGACGAATGCGGAACTGGCGCAGCGCGTGGGGCTCTCAGCCGCGCCCTGTTGGCGGCGCGTGCGCGCGCTGGAGCAGGCCGGCTTCATCCTCGGCTACCGCGCGGAGATCGACCGGCGCAAGATCGGCCTGGGCGTGCTGGCCTTCGTGCGGCTGGACGCCGACCGCAATACCGGCGGCGTCACACGCGCCATGGAAGAGGCCATCCGCCAGATCCCCGAAGTGGTGTCCTGCCACTACATCAGCGGCACCGGCACCTTCGAGTTGCAGGTGGTGGCCCGCGATCTGGACAGCTTTTCGCAGTTCGCGCGCGACGTGCTGCTGCACTTGCCGAACGTGAAAGACATGCACACCAGCTTTTCGCTGGGCGAGGTCAAGGCCGGCGGGGCCCTGCCGCTGTCGCACTTGGGCGGGGGGCGCTAGTTTGCTATTTAATCAATAGCTATTAACGCTTACAAATAAAGCGCTAGAGGCCGATTTCACTCCTAATTTGGCTGCCTAGGCCACAGCGCCCACAGGCGCAGCGGCTGCTTGAGCCGCCCGGCGGTCTCGCCCGCCTGCGCGCCCCAGCCGAGGAAGAAGTCGGCCCGCACCGCACCGACGATGGCGCTGCCCGTGTCCTGTGCCAGCACCAGGCGCTGCAGGGGAACGAGCGGCCCGGGCGAGGCCAGCCAGACC
>JBATPF010000481.1:0-5012 GCA_049291355.1 Giesbergeria sp. | reverse complement strand
TATGTAGAAACGCCCCAGGACCCTTTCGGGCGCTGGGGCGCATGAACACTGGTGGCCTGGGACGGAATCGAACCGCCGACACAAGGATTTTCAATCCTCTGCTCTACCGACTGAGCTACCGGGCCTAAGCCTTAAATTATAGCCAGGAATTGAGTTGCTTTTCGTCGCCGCAAACTAATTGCGCTTTCCGCGAGCCAGGTCGACACCCAGCTGGCGCAGTTTGCGGTAGAGGTGCGTGCGCTCCAGACCGGTTTTTTCTGCCACGCGCGTCATGGAGCCCCCTTCGCGGGCGAGATGAAATTCGAAGTAGGCTTTTTCAAATCCGTCGCGCGCTTCGCGCAAGGGGCGATCCAGGTCGAAGCCCTGGTGCGCATGGGGGCCCTGCTCCAGTTCCATGGTGACGGCAAATTGCTGCACGGCGGTATCGACGCTAGCGACGGGTGCCGGGACGGCAACGACGGGGGCGACGACGACAGGGGGCGCCGTCCGTGCGGCATGGCGAGCCAAGCCTTGCTCCACTGCCTTGAGTAACTTCTGCAGCGTAATGGGTTTTTCCAGGAAGGCAAACGCACCGATGCGCGTTGCATCGACTGCGGTGTCGATCGTGGCGTGACCACTCATCATGATGACCGGCATGGTGAGCAACCCGCTGGCGGCCCACTCCTTGAGGAGAGAGACCCCATCGGTGTCGGGCATCCAGATGTCGAGCAACACGAGGTCGTAGTCGTTCGCGTTGCGCGCAATGCGCGCCTGTGTGGCGTTTTCAGCCAGGTCGACGCTATGGCCTTCGTCATTCAGGATTTCGGATAGAAGATCCCGTATGCCCAGTTCGTCGTCTACTACCAATAAATTTGCCATGTGCGAAATGCCTTGAATCTGCGCCGTGCCGAGCTTATGCAGCCATGTGCGCTGCCGCGAATGATAGCGACACTTGTGCGCCGACCGAATGTCCGTCTTGCTCACGGTTGTTGAGGGTGATGCGCGCGCCGTGCTCATCGGCGATTTTTTTGACCACCGCCAAGCCCAGACCTGTGCCACGATCCTTTGTCGTCACGTACGGTTCAAACGCGCGCTGCAGGATGTGGGGAGGGAAACCGGCGCCCTGGTCCGATACCGTCAGGCTGACACGTCGAGACGCCGTGCTGAACCGGGTGGCGAGAATCACGGGTGCTATCGTTGCCGCAGCGCTCGCCTGCATCGCCTGCTCCGTGGCGTCCTGAGCGTTCTGCAGCAGATTGTGCAGCACCTGTCGCAACTGCTGCGCGTCTCCCAGAATGGGGGGACACAAGGGGTCCAGATCCGCCTGCACCGGCACACGGCTGTGGCCGGGCTCATAAAGATTCAACACCTCCTGCACCAGCGCGTTGAGGTCCAGCGGCTTGAGCTCTGCAGCGGGAAGGCGTGCGTAGTCTCGAAACTCGTTCACCAGGCGTTTCATGGCCTCCACCTGGTCAACGATCGTCTTCACCGATTTGGTGAGCATGGCCTGGTCTGGTGCCGCCAGCTTGGACAGCAACTTCATTTCCAACCGCTCAGCGGAAAGCTGGATCGGCGTTAGCGGATTTTTGATTTCGTGCGCCAGTCGGCGCGCCACCTCTCCCCAGGCCTGCGCACGCTGGGCCGACACGATTTCCGTGATGTCCTCAAACACGAGCAGACGCGCCTCGTCGGGCATGCCGGCGCCTCGGGCTACCAGGCTCGTCGCATGCTGCTGAGCGCCAGAGGGTGAGGCATGCAACTCGAAAGTCTGCTGCCAATGGTCGGGGCCGCCTTGGTCACGCTGCGCAAAAAATGCATCAAACTGGCGCTGCACCGCGGCGGCAAATTCACCCAGATCGGGCAGGTCTGCCAGCGCCTGTCCGAGTACGGGCGCCAGAGCGACGCGCAAGATGCGTTCCGCACCCGGATTGAAGGACTGCACCCTGCCCGCAGCGTCCATCACGATGACGCCAGACGTGAGGTTGTCGAGAATGGTCTGCAGGCGTTCGCGCGCCGTATCGAGGGCCTGCATGCTGCTTTCAACGGCCCCGCGCGCGTCCGACAACTGCTGCGTCATCGATGCAAAGGAACGGGTCAGACCCCCGAGCTCGTCCTTGCCTTGAAGCGCTGCCTTGGGGCTGAGGTTGCCCTGCGCCACCTCACGCACCCCTTCTGCGAGGACCAGCAGGGGGCGGGCGAGCTGGTTGCCCAACAGCACAGCCAAAAGCACCGCGCCGAAAACAGCAAGAAACAGGCTCAGGGTCAGCGTGCCGATGTACATGCGCCGCAGCCCGCCGCGCGCCAGCGAGCGCTCCTGGTATTCGCGATTGGCTTCCTGGACGGCCACGGCATTCCCAACCAGGACGGCTGGCAGCGGGATCGTGACCTGTACGTAGCGCGGCTCGGCCAGCAGACCCATGCCTATGCTGGTGGTGGGAACAAGGGCCATGGCAGTGACATGCACGTTTTGCATGGCTTCGGGCTTGGCGTGCTCGTCCAGATCGTCCAGCCCTTCAATCTGGGCCGATGCCCGTTGCTGACGCAGCATGCGCAACTGCTGTGCGCTGGGTCGCTCGGTGTCGAGCCTGAAACGCGACTCGCCTACGCTGGCCAGAAGCACGCCGGAACTGCTCCACAGCGCCGCATCGCTCGCACCGAGTTGATCGCGCATTCTCTCCAGCACGAGTCCAGCAGCAGCATCGGGAACCTGGCTGAGCTGCGCAGCCGCCGCGCGCGTGCGCGAGGCCGAGTCGCTGGCCTGCATTTCCAGTGTGGCGCGTGCAAGGCTGACGCCGGCGCTGAGCGCCCCCTCCACTTCCACATCAAACCAGCTCTCGATCGAGCGCGAAACAAACTGGTAAGACACCACATAAATCAGCGCTCCAGGCATCACGCCCACCAGTGCAAAAATGGCCGCGAGTTTGACCAGGAGCCGACTGCCAAATTTTTTGTGCCGCAAGCGCAGCGCCAGCCGCAGAACAATCCATCCCAGTACGCCAAGCAGGACCAGTGCGACGACCACGTTGGCCGCAAAGAGCCAGCCGTAGTTGCGCTCGTACAAAGCGCGGTTGTTGGTAGCCAAGGTGAGCAGAAACATCAGCACCAGGGCAATGGCCGCTGTGACGGCAACGCCCACGCCAATGGCCCAGCGGACCGCGCGCGAAGGTTCAGAGCCTCCCTTTTTCTCTGCTGTCCTCATGCCCTGCTTCATGGCGCGCCCAGTGCAGGAACCCGCTCGGTGCGCGCGATGGAAAGATTCCAGCCCGAGCGACCCAACGCGCCAATCTGCAGCGGCCGCGGCAATTGGGACATATCCAGCTGAAATCGAAAATGCACTCGGTACGGAGATTTCTCGTCCAGGTCGGTGCTGTCAGCGATTTTCCAGAAGGCAATGCGCTGCATGGCGCCCAGCACCTCGGGCAGCCGATCGTAGGTCTGGCCCACCGACACGCCCAGGCCCGAAGTATCAAAGGGGCTGGAGGACACGTTGAGCCGCCAGCGCTGGGTGAGCGGCTGGTACACCAGACGCATGTAGCGGTGCACGGCGGAAACGGTCTGGTCTGCCCAGTACCAGCGCGCGCGAACGACTTCGGCATCAGCGACGAAAGTCATGGGAATGCCCTTTTCCAAGGCATCCTCTACCAGGCTAGGCAACGAAAATTCTGTCGATACGTTCAGGTACAAACCTTCGGGATTGCGCTCAATGTCCATGTGCGCCACGGTCTGCGCCCCCTGGGCATGGACAGGCGCGCAGACCATCGCACTCATCCAGAGCACCAGCAAGCTCAGCGCAAGGTGCACCAGGCGTGAGCAGGCGCAGCGGCTATCAGCGCTTCGTCTTTTGTAGCAAGGCGTAGTAAAAACCATCGTGTCCCCCAGGACCATTGTCGGGGACGCTTTGCCCGGTGTCTGCGGCGGCGGGCAGGATATGGCCTGGCGACGGCATGAGGCTGGCCTCGCTGTTGCGGGCAAGAAACGTTTCGATCTGCTGCTGCCCTTCTGCTTTGAACACCGAACAGGTGGCGTACAGCATGCGGCCACCGGGGCGCAGCAGAGGCCAGAGCGCGGCGAGCAGCCGCGCTTGAACCTGGGCGAGCTGCGCGATGTCGGATTCGCGGCGCAGCCAGCGCACATCGGGGTGGCGCCTGACGATGCCCGATGCCGTGCAGGGTGCATCAAGCAAGATCGCGTCAAATGGCTCTCCCCCGCAAAACTGCTGCCACCAGTCCTGCGGCCTGGCTGCATCTTGTGCGAGCACCTGCGCGCGCAGCCCGATCCGCTGCAAGGTCTCCTCGATGCGTGTGCATCGCTGCGGGTCCACGTCGAGCGCGGTGAGCTGGATGGGCGAGTCGGCGCCCGCGAATTCAAGCAAATGGGCCGTCTTGCCGCCGGGTGCGGCGCAAGCGTCAAGTACGCGCAGCGGCTGATTCAGCGCAAGTCCGCCGAGCAGCAGGGGGGCCGCAGCTTGGGCGGAGGCGTCCTGAACCGACACAACACCCTCGGCAAAGCCCGGCAAATCATGCACAGACACTGCGCTGCGCAGCACCACAGCGTTCGGTTTCTGTTCAATTGCTTCAATATTGATAGCTGCTAGCGCTTGTATATATTGCGCTAGAGTGCTTTTTTGCTTGTTTATTCTGAGCACCATGGGTGCTTGAACGTTGTTGGCGCGAAGTATTTGCTGCCATTGCAAGGGCCATTCTTTCTGCACGCGCTGGATCCACCAGACCGGGTGGTTCCATTGCGCGAGCAAATCACCAGCAACCTGCGCCATCAAGGCCTCACGCTCGCGCAAAAAGCGCCTCAGACAGGCATTGATGAATGAAGCCTGACCACGCGTCGCAGCGTCGCTCTTGGCGGCCTCGACCGCTTGGTTGACCAAGGTGAAGTCGTCGTAGGGCCGCTCTTGTGGCACTGCCGCCAATGCGAGCGCGGTGCACAGCAGCGCGTCCGCCGCCGGCGCAGGCTTTCGCGGTGCGAGCTGGGCGCGCAGCGCCTCGGCCAAGCCCAGATGACGCAAAACATGGTAGAGC